>CAZLLL010000047.1:0-11155 GCA_964560255.1 uncultured Methylomonas sp. | reverse complement strand
AGGCGAACAAAAAGACACGTCAGAATGCACAAGTTATTTGATTCCCATTCCTAAGGGAGATGGAAACAAATAATCATCCAGTATTGCTAGTCTTTTTGTCCGTCTTCTGCGTTGTAGCAACCGTTACGTAGCCAGCTATGCGCCTGTTACTACGCCTTGAATACGAACAAAAATCCTGCCCAATATTGGACGATTATTTATTTCCAGCTCCCTAACCTCCCTCAAGACTTCTCAAAATATGCTGCATCAAATTCCTAGTCTAATAGCGGACTAAAGCCCGCTCTACACCATACCTGAAAGCTGAAAATATATTAAATTTCAAAACACAATATGAACAATTGGGCCGACAAAATAAAAAAGAATTTTTCGTATCGTAGTCAATCTGATCTAACAGATGAATGTGCAATCGATCTGGATATGATTGCCGAACAACTGACACTACAGGAAAAAGCAGATTCGGCAGCGGACAATGGCCTTCCTAAACAGAATGCCAAGAATCCTGATGGCACAGAGCGCGAAATACATAGCTATTTTGAAAATCGCATGTCTAGTATTAATCATATTGTTAATGAAGGTTTGTGTATACGTAACACTTCAATTACAGATACTCATCTACAAGATGAGCGCGCACTGATTAATAATCACACTGAGCATTCCAAATTAGCAGTAAAAAGTTTAATGGCGCGGGAATTTCGTTTACTTAAACAACTCAAAAATGAGCTGGATGATATGCAGCAGGAATTTCAAACCTTTCAAATAAAAAACCAGCTAGAAAGAAGCGCCCATTACCCAGATTCCCAAGTATTATATTTTGCAATTATTCTATTATTCTGGCTATTGGAATCAGCAGGCAATGGATATTTTTTTGCAGAAGGTTCAGCGTTAGGCTTGTTGGGTGGTGTAGGACAGGCGGTCATTATTGCTGCGATCAACATTTCAGTCGCATTTTTTCTAATGGGCTGGTTATTCAGATATAAAAACCATCAATCTATCTGGAAACAGTCTGGTGCCTACCTGGGGCTCGCTATATACTTGCCCTGTGTGTTTGGGTTTAACCTACTGGTAGCACACTATCGCGATTTTTACGCGCTGCAACCCAAGGAGGCAGGTAGTTTAGCAGTGCAACGATTTATAGAAACACCGTGGCAATTGTCTGAGTTCAACTCCTGGATTTTATTTTTTATGGGTATGTTATTTGCCATTTTTGCTTTTATTGATGGCTATAAACGGGAGGATGCTTACCCCGGTTATGGTAAACTGCATCGGCGCTTACTCGCCCTGCATGAAGAATATGATGAGCATAGAGATGACATTATTATGCAGGTTGAAGAGGTACGCCAGGACTTTCTGACTAAACTGGAAGAAATGAAGCAGGCTGTGTTATTAAAACATACCCGTTTAGTGCATTTAGTCGAAGATAAACAGGTGTTTGTTGCCGAATATGAGCAAGGTATTGCAAATTTCACCGCAGCGGCCAATGCCTTGATCTATCGTTATAGGGATACCAATATGAGTTCACGTAAAGAATCTGCGCCCACCTATTTTGAGCAAGACTGGTATTCCAGCAATATTTTTACTGTCCGTGGTGCGCAGGATGATATTGCTGTTGTTGAACAGCAAAAACAATTATTTAACGATTTCCCACAGTATTGTCAACAAAGAGCGAATGAAATAGAAAAACTGTATGTTTCCTTTTTTCAACAATTGCAGATAATTGATCCGGATGTTGAGCTGGATAAAATACAGGCTAAATTAGCACCAAGCCATGCCTAGATACAGTAAAAGAAAACAAGCAGTCAGGCGTAAAAACGGGTTGGGTTTTTTGCTTATTTTAGGTGTCCTGGGTGTGTTTGTATCCCTGGCTTTTTTTCGTTATGAATTACTCAACAAACAGGCCGTGTATGATTCGCAAACTTTATGCCCTATTGGAACTGAAAGCCCTAAATATGTTGCACTCGTGTTTGATAAAAGCGATGCTTATAATAAGATTCAGCAACAGTTTCTAAAGCGTTTTTTTAGCGACTTTAAAGCGGGCTTAATGGCAGGAACGCGTATTTCTATTTATGTGATTGATGATAAAACAGAAAAAGAAATAGTGCCTGATTTTGTCGTCTGTACACCGAGAACAGGGGAAGTTGCCAATGCCTTTTATGAGAACCCGAAACAGATTCAGCAGCGCTGGAAATCACAATTTGAACAGCCACTGGATCGTGTAATTAAAGGGTTTATGCAGCCTGGAAAAGCAAATTTTTCACCCATTATGGAAATTTTTCAGTTTATTTCCTTGACGGCTTTTCCACCCACAGAAAGTCAGGCGGAAAAGCAAATCATTATTATTTCTGATATGTTACAACACACCCCAGAGTGGTCACATTATCGCCAGCAGATGAATTTTAAAGACTTACAAAAAAGTACCTATTTTCAGCGTATTAATACTAATCTACAAGGTGCTGAGGTAAAAATATTATATGTGCGCCGGGAGGGTAAGGAAAAATTGCAAAATAAACGCCATGCTTTTTTCTGGGCAGATTTTATTGAAGCTATCGGTGGGCGGGTGACTTTAATTGAAAAAATTGATGGTTAAAAGTAAATGTCCTATAAAAACTTAAAGCGAGACGAGGTATTCACCCCCCCATTTCAATCGTTTATGGTTTGATACACACAGATATATTTTGGTAACCGTTCAGAGCCCCTTTGTAAAATGGAAGTTGAAGCGCTTTTTCTAATAAAAGCTCCCCCTCCCCTCCTTGATAAGGAGAGGGACTGAACGGTTACATATTTTGGTATATAGGTTTTAGAAACATTACCCATGAAATAAATATCTCATTCATTCATAAGGCTTATGTTTATAGTGCTAGTCATAAAAAAAGAGTATGGACGGGGTGAATACCCCGTCCAGCAGGCGGTTAAAGTAAATGTCCTATAAAAAACTACAGCAAGGCTTAATAAACGATGTACGTAAAATGTTTATTATCGCACTGGTGGGTGGTGTCCTCGGTGTGTGCGTACCACAGTATTTTAATATTCCGCTGCTTGCAGTCGTCATCCCTTTGCTATGTATGATTATATATACCTGGATTGGTTATTTGCATAGCGAGGATAGCTCTTTTGTAGAGCAGTTTGCCGATAGTGTTTATTATTTAGGCTTTTTGTTAACACTGGTTGCACTGGTTATTTCACTTTATTTTTATCAAAGCGATAGCTTAGAGGCAGGTTTGTTAACCTCCAATTTCAGTCTTGCCCTGATAACAACAATATTTGGCCTTGCAGTCAGAATCTTTATCAATAACTTTCAAATTGATCTTAATAGTATCGAACGGCAAATGATGACGGAGGTGGAGCATGCGGCAAATGATATGATCAGAAAAGCCAAACTAATTTCCATGCAGCTCGAAGTATCGCATCAGGAAACACAAATTGCCATTAGAAAGTCGATTGAGGATGCAGCAGAAGGTATGCAGCAAACAAGGTTAATGGCTGAACAAAATGCTAAAATTGCTAGCGAAGGACTATTAAGTAATACGCAACAAACAAAGCAGGCAATTAGTCATGCGGTCGCTGCCTTTGAAGAAAATATTCTAAATATCAAGCTACCTGAGGAGATATTTGCTGAAAGAATGGATGATCCACTCAATCAATTAATGTCGCGTATGGATGAAACACAGTCATTACTTAAGCAACTGAATATAGAGCAGAGTGAAATAGCACAGAATACCCAGAAAATAGTGACAAGTATGGGCAAGACAGTGGCTGAGGTAGATATATTAGCGCAATCTTTAAGTGTATTTAACGATAAACTCTATGCGAATACTAAGGTCAATAACGATTTTGTCCGCGTGGTTAAGGACATTTCCTTATTGGCTGAAAGAACAGGGACTCTATCTGTCAATCTGCAAAAACAGACCGAACAATCTTCTTTGGCCATGCAAAACTACAGCAAGATGGTGACAGCGGTAAAGGCTTTGCCACAAGATATTGATGCTTTATCACACAGCTTAAATCAATCTGCACATCAAGTAACTACGACTTTTCAGGCTTTAGAAAGCGGTACTCAGTCAGGTGTTAACATCGGTAGTGACTTACAGGAAATTTCCAGGGCCTTAACAAATACGCGTGAAACGGTTAAACAGATTTCTGATTTTGGCCTGCATGTGACTTCAACGTTTAAACGACTGGAAAATTTTAACCAGTTAATGGAAAAGCACACCCAGTTGATGGCCGATATGGCGGGAGTGGCTCAACTGGATATTGATATGGCAAAACAGCATCAGGTGGAGATGAAAAACATCCTGCAGCAATCAAGACAAGCATTAACACATATGCAACACGAGGCTGTCGGAGGAATTAACGCGAATGAACGACTATAAGGCTAATAATGGCTTCGAGTGAGGGCAGGCGTACATTTTTATTGGGTATAACGCTGAATGAACTGAGCTTTATTATGTTTTTTTTATTGATGATCACCAGTGCATCAGTATTACAAAAAACAAAGCAGCAACTTGAGCAGCAAACTCAGAACAATATAAGTATGTTGGCACAAGCTCAGGATGATGAGGTGGCATTTAAACGCCTACAATTACTGGAAAGTCGATTGATGCAAATCGGAGGCTTTGCCACAAAGCCCAGTGAACAACAATTAGACGAATTATTTTCCAGATTGCAGGAAGCCAAAGCAGACGCGAGTTTACGCCAGGCAAATACACGCCTGCAGAGTGAAGTAGATGCTCTGCAGTCTTACAAAGGCTTGGCAGAAGCACTGGAGAGAAATAATATCCAGCAGAATTCAGCGCAAAAAATGGTTGAACAGCTATTGCAGCAGGCTGAGACATCTCAAAAAGAGCAGCAATTACTGCAAGGGCGTGTTGCGTATATGCAAAAAAAACTGAAAGGAACGGGGCTTGACCACCCACCCTGCTGGGCCAATCCAAAAACGGGGGCTGTTGAGTATTTATACAGCATCACTTTATACGAGCAAAAAATAAAAATAGCTGCAGCCTGGCCAGAATACCGTAAGGCAGATGTACATCGAATTCCGGGCGCAGAAAAACTTGCTGGAAAGCGTTTAACGCAGCAGCAATTTCAGCAGCAGGTAGCCCCTATATTTGCCTGGAGTAAAGCGCATGAATGTCGGCATTTTGTACGTATTAAAGATGATAAACAGACATCCAAGAAGGCATTTAAGCGTCAAATGCTGGCAGTGGAGACATATTTTTATAAATATTTACAGCGCTAGGCGAATGAGAGAAGGTGATAGGAGCCTCTGAATTCAGTAGGGTAACATAGTAGGCTGTCGCAGTAAGGCATTAAATCATAATTTTCAATGGCTTAATTATTATTTTTGCCTAAAAACAGTGTTTTTTAGCGTTCTTTTTAAAAACAATCAATAACTTACAATAAAATCATATTTTTATCAGGCACATAAATTACTTTATTTGTGACTTTATTTTCCCATAATTTATCTTCTCAAACTTACTGTAATATATTGTTTTTATTTAAAATATATGGGTATTATAAAGTAAAAAAATGAGAGTCTAAAATAGACTCTAATATGAGGGCTTCGACAGCCTAGTAACATAGCCTTCTGTCAGTTTTCTTGATCAGGTGTCTCAATAGTTGATAAGAACTTGTTAATGTAGGAAAATATTAACTTTCAATTAGATGAGATCATTAAGTTAAGTGAGTACACATAAGCATATAACAGAACCTAATAACGGTGGCTTCCAGGTTAGAGTTGTTAGAAATAGAAAAGAATATAGCCGCTATTTTGCTCATAGGTCATGGGGCAGTAGGCGAAAGTCACTTGATGCGGCTCTTAGCTGGCGCGATCAAATACTTGTTTTATATGGTGATATTAAGCCTTTGCCTATAAGAAATAAATCAACAGGCATTGCAGGCATATCAAAGTCAATTCACTACGATAAAAGAAAAGACAGGTATTCCCTGGTTTTTCACTGTCATTGGCGATTAAATAAAAAAGCCCATACAAAAACCTTTGTTGTTGGTGTCCTCAATAAAGTGACTCCAGATCAGGAGTTTCATGCTTTTAGAACGGCAATGCACTTTAGAAAAGAGTATGAATTTTATAAAGAAATAGGAAAAGATTTTTTATTTTTCCCTGAAAAATATAAACATTGGAAAACAGAAAAAGTTTATGCTTAAATAATCAAAAATACTAGCTGACCATTGATCGTAAAGCTCACTTGCAAAAATTATTTTTATCATTCAGGACGTTGACTACCAGTTTAGGAGTGGGCACGAAATAACTTGAGCAACTAACTTGTCTTTTTGTCCGTCTTTGGTGTTGCACAAACAGTTACGTAGCTCACTATGTGCCTGTTTATGCGCCTTGAATACGAACAAAAATCCTGTGTCAGTTGATTCCCATTCCTTATTTCGTGCCCATTCCTAAGCCAAAATCCTGACACTTTTTCTCCAGCAAGGAAATATTAAGGTATTGTCCAACCGTATCCGCCATTAAATCTATACCCTGCTCAGCTAACTGATTGAAATCTACTGCTTGTGTTTTTTTCGCCCCCCCCCATAGAAGGAGTGCCTGGCATGCTTCAGGATTATCAAACAGACCATGCACATATGTTCCCAATATCTGCTGATCTTCTGAAATAGCCCCTTCCATTTCCCCATTTTGCATTTTAATAATGGGGTTCAATAAGGCTTTCCCCTCTGATAAACCGGAATGTATTTCATATCCTTGCACGTCGGCATTAGCCATTAATAAGGTCGCTGTTATTTGCTTTAACTGCTTTTCATGACTTAAAGTGGTATTCATATCTAGCAAGGCTAGGCCTGAATTAGAGCCAGGCAGACCTTCAACACCAAGTGGATCCTTTATTTCTTTGCCCAACATCTGGAATCCACCGCATAGACCAATAACTTTACCACCATAGCGTAAATGTCTTAATATTTCTGTTTCCCAGCCATTTTCTCGCAACCATGCCAGATCATCACGCACTGACTTACTGCCGGGTAGTATAATTAAATCAGCCGAAGTAAAAAATTCAACCTGGCGACAAAATTGAATATTAACTCCGGGATTCAAACGCAATGCATCAAAATCGGTATGATTACTCATTCTTGGTAAACGTGGCACAATAATATTAAAAGCATCTACTTGAGTATTTGTTTGCTCTACTGCAACACTATCTTCTGATTCCAGATACAAATCATGCAAATAAGGTAAAACTCCAAAAACAGGTTTTCCGGTTCTGTGTTCCAGCCAGTCGATACCGGGCTGCAAAATATCAATATCGCCTCTAAAACGATTAATAACAAAGCCTAGCACCCGTTGTTGCTCAGATTGACTCAAAAGCTCAAGTGTACCTACCAGGTGTGCAAAAACGCCGCCTCTGTCTATATCCGCCACCAGAATAACCGGACAATTGACTGCTTCTGCAAAGCCCATATTGGCAACATCGCCTTGTCTTAGATTAATTTCTGCCGGACTACCGGCTCCTTCGACAATAATGCGTTGATATTGCGCTTGTAAACGGCGAAATGAATCCAGCACCACGGGCATCACCTGTGTTTTATAAGCATGATAGGCTTTTGCGCCTAAATTTTTATACACCTTACCCTGCATAATTACTTGTGCAGTTTTATCTGAATTAGGCTTAAGCAATACCGGATTCATATCTGTATGGGGCTCTAATCCGCAAGCTCTGGCTTGCACAGCCTGAGCACGTCCAATCTCACCGCCTTCTGGCGTTACTGCGCTATTTAAGGCCATATTTTGTGGCTTAAAAGGAACCACCAGATCACCCTGACGCTTATAATAACGACACAAACCTGTAACTAACGCGCTTTTCCCTGCATCTGAAGTCGTTCCCTGCACCATTAATGTTGTTGCTTGCATTTATATTCCTTTAATGGCATTCTTGCTGCCTTTTGACACTTAAATCTAACACCTAATGACTGTTTCACTTACGCTCTTTATTGCCTTGATACTTGATGCCTTACTAGGCGAACCCAAAAAAATACATCCTCTGGTTTTATTTGGTGCCTGGGCAAATTATATAGAAAAGTGTCTTATTCTACCGAGTGCCAGGTCGAAAATAAATCAAAAATTAAGTGGATTACTCGCTCTACTACTTTGCGTACTCCCTATTTCAATGGCAATATTTTTTATCACACGTTCGCCATTGCTCAATGAATTATTAAGCCCTGTGATACTTTATCTATGTATAGCACCCAAAAGTTTGCTGCAACATACCCAGGCGATTTACCAGCCTTTACTAACGGGCAACTTAACTCAGGCTAAACAAGCGATTGCGATGATAGTCAGTCGTGAAACACAGCAAATGGATGCGCAGTCTATACGCAAAGCAACAATAGAAAGTACGCTGGAAAATGGTGCAGATGCCATTTTTGCGCCTATTTTCTGGTTTGTAGTCGCAGGCCCTACAGGAACTCTATTTTATCGCTTAAGCAATACTTTAGATGCTATGTGGGGTTATAAAAATAAACGCTATTATTACTTTGGTTTTGCTGCTGCTCGACTAGACGATGTACTTAACTGGATTCCTGCGCGTTTAACCGCTTTAAGCTATATGTTGCTCGGTGATAGCCATAATGCCTGGGTTTGTTATCGTCAACAAAGCCAGCACTGCGAGAGCCCTAACGCAGGTGTTGTCATGAGTGCAGGCGCAGGGAGCTTAAATGTCAACTTAGGAGGCCCTGCTATTTATCATGGTCAGCTTAAAAACAAACCGATATTGGGTACAGAACGCAAGGCAACAAATCAGGATATTAAACGTGCCAATCAATTAATTATCAAAACAATCTTGCTCTGGTTTAGCCTTATTAGCCTAGGAGATAGCCTTGCTTAATCATGGTGGACGGTTGCTAGCAGCCGCACAACAATATCAGATTCCCGTCTCTGAGTGGCTAGATCTCTCCACAGGCATCAATCCTAATGGCTATCCAGTTCCAGATATTCCTGACTCAATCTGGCAACGCCTGCCAGAAGATCAGGATGATCTTATCAGTGCTGCGCGGCAATATTACCAAAGCTCATCCATACTGGCTGTTGCAGGCTCTCAAGCCGCTATACAAAGTCTACCATTATTACATCCAACAGGCACAACAGGTATTATCACACCGTCTTATGCTGAACATGCTTATGCCTGGGAAAAAGCAGGACATAAAATATTAACAATGACAGCTAGTGAGGTAAGTCAATATATTCATCTTCTAGATACTTTAATTTTAGTTAATCCAAACAACCCATCAGCCCATACTTTTAGTCAACAACAATGCCTGACCTGGCTAGATAATTTAAATCAAAGACAAGGCTGGCTTATTATTGATGAAGCTTTTATTGATACCATTCCTGAATTAAGTTTAAGCAAGCTATCCCCTCGAAAAGGATTAATTATATTACGCTCTATTGGGAAATTTTTTGGTTTAGCGGGGCTACGAGCCGGATTTGTTTTAGCAGAACCCAGTATTTTAAACTCTCTGAATGAATTACTGGGCCCCTGGCCAATAAGCAATCCCAGTCGTTTTGTTTGCACTGATGCTTTGCAAAACACAGTATGGCAAGCAAAAACACGCCATCAATTGCAACAGCAAAGCCAACGTTTGATGGCATTACTTGCTCAATATCAACTCAGTCCTACAGGATCAACTCACCTTTTCCAATGGATACAAACAGAACACGCCACATTCATTCATAAATTACTCGCTAAACAGGCTGTTTTTACTCGCCTTTTTAAACAGCCAGCCAGTTTGCGTTTTGGTTTGCCTGCGAATGATGCCGCATGGCAACATTTAGAATCAGCATTACACACCTTATTTCGTGCACGTTCCTAAATACAGCGTAGGGTTGGAATAGCGCAGCGTTTTCCACCACAAGATACATACCATAACGTCAGCAACACTAAAAATGCTGGAAAACGCGACACTATTCCAACCTACACACCTTTAGGGAGATGGAAACAAATAATCATCCAATATTGCTAGTCTTTTTGTCCGTCTTCTGCGTTGTAGCAACAGTTACGTAGCCAGCTATGCGCCTGTTACTACGCCTTGAATACGAACAAAAATCCTGCCCAATATTGGACGATTATTTATTTCCAGCTCCCTTAGTCTCACCTCATTATCATAAGAAATTCATTAAGCTTTTAATTTTATTATGTCGAGATCAGGTACACTGACTATAGGACATGAATCAGCGCTCAAAGCTCTCCAAAAATAAAGCTGACTGTAGCACCGATAGACCAGCTAGGCCCCCGGTCAGGCGTAACAACATGATAATAACCTTCTATATGCGCATCTACGGCATTTTCACCTGCAGCAAACAGCTTTCCAATACCAGCACCAACTGGCACTGTCCAGCGTTGATCCGATGGCGACTTCCAATTAGCAATCACCTCCATATCTGATCGCAAATACCAGCCATCTGGTAAATTATAGTTGATAGTCGGCTGAATGATCATTTGACTCACATCATCTCTTTCTGAACTACCAATAACAGACCAAATCTGTTGTGCTTGCAGGCTCAATGTCCAGTATTTGGGAGCCTGGTAAACCAACATAGCAGCGGGCCCTACGCTGAATTTACCGCTGCCCAGTTCACGCGAAGGCTCATCGGTGGGAAAAACAAATGCAGCCCCTAAACCGATGGAAAATTCATCGTTAATTATCGGTGCAATATAACTGGTTAAAAATGTATCTGCTAAGCCAGCCGCACTCCCATCACTTCCACCATGACCATCCCCCGTATAAGGTTGTGGTATACCTCTGATTCCAGTTATATCACCCGGCGTTCCCATGATATTCAAAGTCAGCTGGTTGATAATATTCCAGCGGTCAAACCTAATTGGCATAATAGGGGCAAAACTTCCCACATGTACATCACCAGCCAGTGCTCCACCATGGTATTTGTATTTAAAAGATAGACTAAAATTAGGACTAAGCGGGTTTTGTGCAGTCCTTTGCCAGTCTCTTAAAGTGGGTGTCAACCTTTCAGCTAGTATAGAGGGTGTGAATAAAACAAAAAAGGTCAGTACTATAGCGCGGTTCATAAAATTTTTTGTGTTAGTTGTGTTGATCATAGTTAAAGCTAACGCTGTTATAATCATTAAAAATAATGTTAGAGATTGGTGTAACTGGCCTTTCGTAACCGTTCAGCCTCCCT
>CAZLLL010000046.1:0-11173 GCA_964560255.1 uncultured Methylomonas sp. | reverse complement strand
ACAAAAATCCTGCCCAATATTGGACGATTATTTATTTCCAGCTCCCTTATTTCGTACACGTTCCTTGGCTATAAATATTTGAAGAATAATGTGAATTTTTTTATAAATATTAGAAAGTGTTTCTCTGCGAAACTATAGCTAGGTTACAACAAAAAAGATGGGCAAAAATCCTGCATCAAATGCACAAGTTATTTCATTCCTATTCCATAAGGTATATTTATGCATCCCTAAGATAAACTCTGTAGCAAGCAAAAACAGGTATTCTAGGTTATAGGTAGCTCGGGACACCCATCCATCTTGCTTGTCTTTTTGTCTGCCTTCTTATTGGTAGAAATAGTTACCTGGCCTGCTAGCATCTTGTCTACCCAAGGAAGACAAACAAAAAAATCCGCGTAATACAGGCAAATGAGTATTACGCGTTGCCTTAGGGAGATGGAAACAAATAATCATCCAATATTGCGAGTCTTTTTGTCCGTCTTCTGCGTTGTAGCAACAGTTACGTAGCCAGCTATGCGCCTGTTACTACGCCTTGAATACGAACAAAAATCCTGCCCAATATTGGACGATTATTTATTTCCAGCTCCCTTACATTCAGCGACGAGATTGTATTTTTTCTTTATGTTTGATAATTTGCCTGTCTAATTTATCTACCATATTATCAATGGCTACATACATATCTTCTTGCACATCGTCTGCGAATAATTTTGCTCCGCTAATGTGTACTGTCGCTTCTGCTTTTTGCTCTAGTTTTTCAACTGTCAAAATCACATGGATATCAGTCACATGATCAAAGTGACGCTTTAACTTACTGATTTTATCTTCTACATGTTGTTTCATTGCTTCTGTTACTTCAACGTGACGACCTGTAACGCTAACTTGCATAAATTTAACTCCTAATAATATTCAAATAAAAACCTACCAAGGAACGTGCACGATACACTTGAACAACTTACTGATTTTTTTGTCCGGCTTCGATGCTGCACAAACAGTCACGTAGCCTACTAGAGCTAAGTTTTTGCGCCTTGAATACAAACAAAAATCCTGCCTCTTTGCCCAACTCATTCCGTGCCCATTCCTAATATACTTTGTACTATGACTGCTATGGATTTAATAGCTAGTCGATTCTTATCAAAATCAAAGCTCAGTCGTTTCTGGAATAAAAACACTGAAACTTCACTTTAAACCAATATGTAAAAACCAAGCCAAGAATCAAGCACTAAAGCCCCAAACTAATGCAATACAGAGTATATCCTACTTTCTTATAATAGTCGCTTTCTTTGGCTAGATGATGGAATAGATATTGCTTCACGATATTTGGCAATGGTTCGCCTCGCAACATTAATTCCTTGTTCTTTCAATAATACTGTTATTTTGCTGTCACTTAATGGCTTTGCTGGATTTTCATTATTGACCAACTCTTTAATAATAGCTCTAATAGCTGTCGCTGAACACTCTCCGCCCGCTTCTGTAGAGACATGACTAGAAAAGAAAAATTTAAATTCAATTATACCACTGGGTAAATGCATATATTTTTGCGTAGTAACCCGTGAAATTGTTGACTCATGCAACTCTAGTTCCTCTGCAATATCTCTTAAGATCATTGGTTTCATAGCAATGGGGCCATGCTCAAGAAACTCAGTTTGCCTAGCAATAATACTCCGCCCAACACGTAGCAAGGTATCATTCCGGCTATGTAAACTTTTGATAAACCAGCGCGCCTCCTGCAAGTGCTCTTTCATACTAGTATTATCTTTACTATTATCTGCGCGTTTAATCATACCTGAGTAAATGGGGTTTACTCTAAGCTTCGGTGCAATGTCTGGGTTCAGATCAACCCGCCACACCCCTTCTACTTTGCTAACAAACAAGTCAGGAATGACATACTCTGAGTCAGTTTCTTCAATGGCACTTCCTGGCTTTGGATCCAGAGAGCGGATCAAGCTAATAGTTTGTGTTAATTGATCTTCGGAGATATTCATGCGCCGCAAAAGCTTTATCTGATCTTGCGCAGCCAATAAGTCCAAAAAATGCTCGACCAGATTCATAGCCTCTTTTCTAAAGGGCGTATTCTCAGGCAATTGTAGCAATTGCAGACATAAACAATCTTTTAAATTTTCTGCTGCCACGCCAGCAGGATCAAATCGCTGAACCCGGTGTAATGCAGCCATAAACTCTTCTTTCTTCAGATCTTCCAGTTGCTCGGTCAAAGGTTGATAGATCTCATCACAACTCACACTTAAATAACCATCACTATTCACTGCATCAATAACAGCCGTTACAATGGCTCTATCTCTTTCAGTAAAAGGAAGCATTTCCATCTGCCAAAACAAGTAATCTTGCAGACTGGCTGCTTTACTACGCTGCACTTCAAAATCAGGCATATCTGCACTAGGTGCCGCAACAGAATTTGTTTGTGCGGTATCGAAGACATCCTCCCAGGAAGTGTCCGTAGGCAACTCAGCCGGCATCTCTGTTTGCGATCCTTCACTCCCTTCTCGGTCAGTGGTATCTACCTTATTTTCGACAACTTTTTGTTCATTTAAACTTGGCCCTTCATCTTCCATAACCTCAAGCATCATATTGGAATCTAATGCCTGTTGTATTTCTTGCTGCAAATCCAGAGTTGACAGCTGCAATAACTTGATTGCTTGCTGTAACTGTGGTGTCATGGATAATTGTTGCCCCATGCGCAACTGTAGTGACTGCTTCATTTAACTCACCCTATTAATGATTCTCTGGCAACATTAGTCAACACACCAAACCAGAAATGGTATAGCAGCAAGCAAATAAAAGCTCTTTTTATAAAACACATACACACCTAAAGACTAAAATTCTCACCGAGATAAACACGCCTGACTTCTTCATTGGCTATAATATCAGCTGATGCGCCTTCAGCAATCACTTCCCCTGCATTCAAAATATAGGCTCTATCACAAATACCTAAAGTCTCACGGACATTATGCTCGGTGATTAAAACACCAATATTTCTATTTTTTAAATGCGCAATAATTTTTTGAATTTCAATAACAGAAATGGGATCAACCCCCGCAAAAGGCTCATCTAATAAAATAAATTTTGGATCAGTCGCTAATGCCCTGGCAATTTCTACCCTACGTCGCTCTCCTCCCGATAAACCCATACCGATATTATTACGAATATGCGAAATACTAAACTCATCCAGTAACTCATCAATAATAAGATCAATTTGCCCCTTATTAAGTTCTTTTCTTAATTCTAAGACTGCACGTAAATTATCCGCAACATTCAATTTCCGAAAAACAGATGCCTCCTGAGGCAAATATCCTATCCCCATTCTAGCGCGTATATGCATTGGATATTGAGTAATATCTTTAGCATCATAAAAAATACGCCCTGTATCCGCACGCACCAAACCAACCAGCATATAAAAACTAGTCGTTTTCCCTGCGCCATTAGGCCCTAATAACCCTACAATTTCATTGCTGTTGACATGCAATGACACATCATGCACAACGGCTCTTTTAGCATAGGATTTACCAATATTTTTTGCTGCAAGAACGGCCATTATTATTTATTTGTTGCATTTGTCGGCTGCAAAATCACCCGCACTCGCGCAGCTGATGACCTTCCATCGCCGGCCTTGAGCACTTCACTGATACGGTCATATTCTATTTTTTCACTTGCAGTGCTATTATTACCCTGCCATATAACGGCTTGCTGCAGCATGATCAGTAGCTCACTTTCAGGGTAATATTCTGCCACCAAGGAGCTACCATGTACGTCTGCTTTTCCTACTTCCGGTGTTTGCTTAAATTTTACCGGCTCTCCTGTGGCTACCATCTTTTGTATTTCTCGGTTATCAAGATAAACAACCAGTTTATCTGCCTCAAGTCGCATACTTCCCTGAATAATAATAACATCCCCAGTATAAATACTAACCCCATTTTTATCATCATAAAAGCCTGAATTGGACTCAATAGATATAGGTTGATTAGTATCTTCCTGCAAAGCAAATACTAGCGGACTTAATATAAGGTTAGCCCAAAAAAAGGAGGACACAAACCATTTATTCATATACATGCGTACCTTTCACACTTGCCAATAATTCAATATAAAGAGGATCCTGATAGTATACTTTCATTCCCACCCCAGAAATAGTATCCAATCCACTAACCAGCTCAGCCCACTCTCCTGTTTCTGCGTAATTTTTCTTAGGCTGCACATGCAAATTACTGGTTTTAATATTCACTTCTCGCATCTCTTCAGTCCCTGCACGATCAATATAAACCTGACCACGCATAAATAATGTTTGTCCATCATCGGTAACAATCCCTGTTTGAGACCGAATTACCCAGGGCGGCTGATCGGTTTTATTGACCGTGAACACTGGCCTAGTAAGCTCAGTTTCATTATTATCGCTATAATGCGCTGCATAATCAGCATAGAGTTTATTTTCCGGTAGTCCCGATTCATTCATCGCAATTTTACTATAGTTTACTGCAAAGTGATCAGCACTATGCTCCACTTTTACCTGACCTGCAAATAAATCCTGTTCTGGCTCATTATTGACAGCCCACATTGAAACCAGAAAGACCACTAATAATAAAATAAGCTCCTTAGAGTGCTGAACAAACATTATAAGGTTTTAAAAGACTCAAGCAATTCAGCCATTTTACCCTGAGACTGAAGAATATAATCACAGACCTCTCGGACTGCCCCCTGACCACCCAATAAATTAGTTTGCCAATCTACATAGGGCAATATTTGCTCATTCGCATCCTGCACAGCAATCGCCAGAC
The DNA here is from genome assembly GCA_964560255.1 of uncultured Methylomonas sp. Classification (GTDB taxonomy): domain Bacteria; phylum Pseudomonadota; class Gammaproteobacteria; order Methylococcales; family Methylomonadaceae; genus Methyloprofundus. The sequence goes on along the minus strand of CAZLLL010000046.1, from coordinate 6,395 downwards.
CGACCTGAATTAATACTGGCAAATCAATCAAATCATCACCCACATACGCTGTTTGTTGAGGCATGCACCCTACTTTAGCAATAATTTCTCTAAAAGCATGGCGTTTATCAGTCTGGCTCAGATAAACCAAATCAATACCTAACATCTCCATTCTTAAAGCAACTGGCTTTGAACTACGTCCCGAAATAACAGCCACCCTGATTCCTGCCTTTTGCAGTAATTTAATGCCTAAACCGTCACGCGCATTAAACGCTTTATATTCTCTGCCTTGCTCATCAAAAAAGAGTTTTCCATCCGTTAAAACGCCATCCACATCTAAAATTAATAGCTTAATTTTTTTTGCTTTCTCTACTCTATCTTGCATTTTAGCTTATTCCTGCGCGGATTAAATCATGCATATTCAAAGCACCAATCACTTTCTTGCGTTGATCCACAACAATCAATGCATTAATTTTTTTTTCTTCCATCACCTGCATGGCCTCAGTCGCTAAAATATCTTGCCTGATAACCAGACAGTTACTCGTCATAACCTGCTCGACAGGCGTTGCATTGATATCTATCGCCCGCTCTAAAATCCGGCGCAGATCGCCATCAGTAAAAATTCCGGATAAATACCCCTGTTTATCAACAATCGCTGTCATGCCCAGTTTTTTTGCCGTCATTTCAAGTAAAGCATCCATTATACCTGCATCCTCGGCGACCATAGGTAATTGCTCACCGGTATGCATAATATCACTCACCAGCACCAATAAACGCCGACCTAAACTCCCCCCTGGATGTGACATAGCAAAATCGTCACGGGTAAACCCTCGCATGGTCATCAGGCTCACTGCAAGTGCATCCCCCATGACCAGAGCGGCGGTTGTACTTGCCGTCGGAGCCAGCCCCAAAGAACACGCTTCCTTCTCAACAGCATTACTAAGGTGCGCTGAAGAAAATTTTGCCAAGGTAGAATTAGCATTGCCCGTCATGGCAATCATAGGCACGGCTAAACGCTTAATAATAGGCAACAGCGTGACAACTTCATCTGTTTCACCAGAATTTGATAGTGCCAGAACGACATCCTGACGGGTAATCATCCCTAAATCACCATGACTCGCTTCGCCTGGATGTACAAAGAAAGCGGGTGTCCCAGTGCTTGCCAAGGTGGCTGCTATTTTTCCGGCAATATGCCCTGACTTCCCCATGCCAGTGACGACAACCCGTCCTTTACAGGCCAGTATAATATTGCAGGCGATAACAAAGTCTGCATCAATTTTTGTCAACAAGCCCTTAACTGCCTGAGCTTCCAGAGCAATAACATCAGTAGCTGCCTGCATTATTTGCGCATCATTCATAAGCACAGTACTTAACTGACACTCTGAAATATAACCCATTGATAACCTAGGTAGGCCATGAATAGCCCCGCTCCTTCCCAGCGATTAATATTCCCTGCTTTAGAAATACCTATACCCAATACAAATAATGCCGCAGTAAAAGCCAATAATACCGGAAAATCGCGACTGATCACTACCGCATCAACCGCCCCCGGTGCAATTAATGCAGGCAAGGAATAAACAGCCAATAGGTTATAAACATTAGAACCAATGACATTCCCTATGGCCAGATCATCCTCCCCTTTTAGCACGCTACCTATAGAAGCCGCGAGTTCTGGCAAACTGGTTCCCAAAGCAACAATAGTCAGCCCTATTACTAAGTCACTTACCCCTAGGGTATGAGCAATATTCACAGCGGCCCAGACTAAAATTTTAGAACTCACAAGCAACCCGACCAAACCGACAGAAAAATAAAGCCAGGCTTTATTATTAGGCAGGGTTTCAGGGACTTCTGCTTCTATTTCCTGGGTTAATTTATCATTGTGACGTTCAGCAATTGCCGTGCTTATTAACCAATACAAAAAGGCCACTAAACCTAAGAGCATTATGACACCATCCATAACACTCAGGCCGTCTAAAGCCAGCATATAGCAAACAATACTGATCAGCATTAATACTGGCAGCTCACGCTTTAGTAGCCCTGAATGAAATGCCAATGGAGCAATTAATGCCGTCACACCTAATATCAGCCCCATATTAGCAATATTAGAACCAATTGCATTTCCTATTGCCAAACCAGGATTTCCCTGAAAAGAAGCCAAAGATGATATTAAAATTTCAGGCGCAGAGGTACCTAGGCCAACAATGGTCAAGCCTATTAGCAAAGGAGAAACGCCTAAATTTCGGGCAATGGAAGAAGTCCCATCCACAAACCAGTCAGCAGCAAAAAGTAATATAATTAAGCCACCCGCTAAAGCAAGAAAGTCTGTTAGCATATTTTTAGTTGGTTCAAAAATTGCTTATTGTGACATAAAAATCATCGCCTATAAATAATACCTTCATCACTTTATGTTATTTACAAAAAATACAACTTTTAGAAACCTATAATTCAATAGGTTATATTTTTTAGCAAAAAAATAGCCTATTGTCTTACATTGAGCGGGTCTATTGCCTCTATTTTAGGGGGCTCCCATATTTTTATTTTTAAATCAGTGATCTTCAAATTTAGGGAGCTGGAAATAAATAATCGTCCAATATTGGGCAGGATTTTTGTTCGTATTCAAGGCGTAGTAACAGGCGCATAGCTGGCTACGTAACGGTTGCTACAACGCAGAAGACGGACAAAAAGACTCGCAATATTGGATGATTATTTGTTTCCATCTCCCTAAGTTCACGTCCTTTGTACTATCCCAGTGAAATAGCGCTAAATGATTTCTGGTCGCTTACTGATAAAGTGGGAGGAAATTCATATTTAGAATTGCTGATGATTTAGATGAAAGTAAGATTTCTAAAAATACAGTGGTAGAATAATGAATTCCGTTAGGGTAACTAAAAATACGCATGTAAACCTTTGGTTCTCCCCCTCATTACGCCTATTTTAAGTCGCTAGCAGAAAAAAAACTAACAATAATAGTTGAAAAATACCTTCAAATTTACTATGATTTACAAGTTTAATTTTTTAAAGCTATGTTAATTGAGGTGTGATCACAAATGAACATAGTGGTTTTATTACTATCATTAAAGAGGAAGAGATCAAAATGAAAAAATTATTACTCGCTATTTCTACGGTAGCCCTACTAGGTCTAAGTGCGCAAGCATCTGCTGTTGATGAGCTCAAAGTAGGTAAAAAAATCTATGATCGTGCATTTGGTCGTGGTTGTGGTGCTTGCCATGATATTTCTTCAAATCCACAATTAATCGCTCTTATCAAATCAGGCGACTTAGATAAAGAGAACTTTGCGACTACTTTGAAAGAAGGTAAAAACGGTATGCCTAAAGCGATGGATGCCATTATGGCAGTAGGTCCTGTCAAAAAAGCAGGCTATAGCGAAGATCAGGCTATAGATGCTGTCTGGAACTACCTGGCTCAATAAATCTAGCCCGATATAAAGGCAAAAAAAGCCGTACCAACTTTTAGCTGGTACGGCTTTTTTATACCTTCTAAGAAAAGAAGACAATACAATCTTATAATATTCTCTTCTGCTTATTGTTGACAGAACTCGGTAAAGCATAGCTTTTGCGCACCCAGACTCCCCCGATAGCAGCAAGCATGAGTCCACATGAAGTCAACAGGAATTGCACCAGAGACCTAAGCTGCGAAACCTCTTCTGCTAACATTATCGTTTGTTTATTCACTTGTGGCGCATATTTCTGCGCAATTAATCGCCCCGCCCCTGTTTCTGAATAGGTTTTTAAAACCACCAAATCCTGTTGTAAAGCATAGATAGTATCCAGACCTGTGTTAGAAATCGTTCCACTATGCAAACTTTCTTCCAGAATTTTCAATTTACTTTCAATAGAGCCACTTACCAGACCGACTAACTGAGATTTTAAAGCATCCACTTCTGCAGATATAACGGGATTCATCTGCATCTCATATAGTTCCATAGATCTCTGTGCCTGAGCTGTTTTTTGGATAATGTCATTAGCAGGCACCAACATCACCCCCAAAAATACGACAATAGCCATCAATCCCAAAATGATCGCCAATACCAGCTTGTTCATTTTCAGCACACCTAATTCTGTTGCCGAATTTAGAACAGCTATATTACGCATCTGTTTATTCTGTTTATTCTTCTTGCGTAAATCGCTCATTAAAAACCCTTCCTTAAAAAAACAAATCGCACAGCATATTATACAAGTTTGATCAAAAAAATCCCCTTCACTCGCAAAGTAAACGGGATTTATCAATAATCTACTTTAACCTCTTCGCTGCAATACGCATTCTTAAAGCATTCAACTTAATAAACCCTTCAGCATCCTGCTGGTTATATGCGCCCTCATCATCCTCAAAAGTAGCAATCGCTTCATCAAAAAGACTGTCTGTCTCGGACATTCTCCCCACAACATCGACATTACCTTTATAAAGTTTTAGTCGTACCTGACCATTCACTGTCAACTGGGACTGATCAATCATCGTCTGCAGCATTTCTCGCTCAGGACTCCACCAATAGCCATTATAAATCAGTGTTGCATAACGCGGCATTAACTCATCTTTTAAATGCGCTACTTCCCGGTCTAACGTTAACGATTCAATCGCCCTGTGAGCTCGCATCATAATAGTACCACCCGGTGTTTCATAACAGCCACGTGACTTCATGCCCACATAACGATTTTCCACAATATCCAGACGACCAATACCATTTTCTCCACCTACTTTATTTAATTTAGCCAATACTTCAGCAGGTGAATGCATCACTCCATCTATCGCAACAATATCTCCTTTGGCATAAGTCAATTCCACATAAGTCGCTTTATCGGGTGCCCCCTCTGGCGATACACTCCATAGCCACATATCCTCTTCGGGTTCACTCCATGGGTTCTCTAAAATACCCCCCTCATAAGAAATATGTAACAAATTGGCATCCATAGAATAAGGGGAGGCTTTGCCCTTTTTCTTTTCAATTGGGATGCCATGCTTATCTGCATACGCCAATAACTTTTGTCTAGAATTCAAATCCCACTCACGCCATGGTGCAATAATCTTAATATCAGGGCATAAAGCATAGGCACCTAATTCAAAGCGCACCTGATCATTACCTTTCCCTGTTGCACCATGGGATATCGTATCAGCTCCGGTTTCACTGGCAATTTCAATTAGCCGTTTAGAGATTAATGGTCGAGCAATTGATGTACCTAATAAATATTCACCTTCATAGATAGTATTTGCACGAAACATGGGAAAAACAAAATCACGCACAAATTCTTCGCGTAAATCATCTATATAAATTTCTTTAATACCTAAAGATTTTGCTTTTTCTCGTGCCGGCTCGACTTCTTCGCCTTGCCCTAAATCCGCTGTAAATGTAACCACCTCACAAGCATATTCATCCTGTAACCACTTTAAAATAACCGAAGTATCTAAACCACCCGAATAAGCTAAAACTACCTTTTTGGTATCTGACATTGTCCTCAAACTCTAAATTAATAAAATTTTTTAATTATACTATAAATGTACGCGGAGATTCTTATTTTCAAATACCCTGACATGCACGGCTTTCTCATAAAAATTAACAGCCCTAAACATATCAACTAAAGATTCAGGTGAGTCTATCAATGTTTCAATAGTCGCTCGAAAATTCTGATGGTGACTTCTATTAGCTGTTAATGGAGATTGCTGCCAGGAAATGTCCGTTGTCTAAATAATTATTATATAAAACAATTAGTTGAGCGCTTTCCGCATTATACGCAGTCAATGGTAGTCACTACCATAAAACCTAGTAAGTCTCTGATTGAAGAGTCCCATTTAAATCTTTTTATTTTTCCTGGCAAAGAAAGGTTAAAATCATCGTTTTAAATAGTTAGGAATGAAGGTTAAAAAATGAGTGTTAAAGCAAGTTTAACAAAAATGGTAATAAAAATGACTCCCAATAAATTAGTTGTATGGGGAGCAAACTTTATTCTTAAAGATATTGCAAAATTAACAGGTTTTGATTTTGATATTGATACACGGCAGCTGTTTGTACAGGTACACCTAGTTGGCGAATCAGAAACGATTGATGTCTGGCTTGAGGATTTTGCCATTCTTACAGAAGAGGGTTCCTATAAGCTCTATATTCATCAGGCCAAATCGAACCGAATCTGGCTCGGGAATATACTGTCCCGCATTATAAAAAAAGAGTGGCAAATCCCGATCCCTTCTCATATGGCCTCTCATTTTAAGTTTATCGCCGAGGTTTTTAACGCAGATAACATAGAACGGGAAGAGCATTGACAGACTGGATAACGACAACATTATAGAGCGGACTTCAATCCGCATATTTATCTTAAAATGGGTTATCAGCTTTAGAGGGGGTGCAGTTTGAAGTGAATCATCCTCAAGTTATTTGATTCCCATTCCTTAGTACCACAAACTCTAAA
>CAZLLL010000045.1:0-11204 GCA_964560255.1 uncultured Methylomonas sp. | reverse complement strand
AATGAAGGTGACAGGAGTCCCTGAATTTCACGAAGTAGCATGGCGCGCCTGACTTGTTTTTTGTTTTTATAGTTTTTAGTTCCTGTTGATATCCAGTTAGCCGTTATATCTAAGCGGTTTGCAATATCAATAATTCTGATACCAGGTATCCCTCTTTTTTTCCAATTATTCCAATGCTGGCTTTGTATGCCAAGTTGTCGTTGAAATTCAGGCACAGTTATTCCTTGCCGAGATAATTCTTGTTCAACTCTGTCAATGTCGCTGTTATTTATCATAAACAAAAAGTTTACATTATTTTATTTTAAATTAAACAAACATATTGTTTGCATTTTGAAAACGAATTGTTTATTATTTGTTGCACTATGAGTAATATAGATAAGGCATTAGAATTTTTTGGAACGAAAGCAAAGCTTGCAGAAGCACTAGATGTATCAGAAATGGTTGTCTATCAATGGTCAAAGCGGAGGGTTCCAGTAAGCCGGGCTGTTCAGATTGAAAAAGCCTCGGGTGGGAGTGTATTGGCTGCCGAGTTACGCCCCGATGTTTTTTCCTAGTCCATTATTTTTTTATGACCTACACATTTATGGTTAATAAACTGTGGAAAGTGTATTTGTCCTGTGTGGGTCGCCCAAACAACGTCCTCGTTGTTTCCTCCCTTGCTGCGCCTTCGGGCGCGGTTTTTTTTATTGTTGAGGTTAGTTTAATGAATAATTTAGTCAATAACATCGGGGATAACCCTCATAACGCAACAGTTGCGATGCTAGAACCTGGAACAGCGGGGCTAACGCCTGCTGAAATCCGCGCATTTGAGGCTGTTGCGGTAGGGATGCCCAGAAAAAAAGCAGCTAATAGATTATCTATCGCGGTTAAAACGATAGATAGTCAGCTCGGTGTGGCGTTGTCTAAATTAGGTGTGTCCAGTGTGACTGAGGCGGTAGCACTTACGTGTCAGGAGGGGTTATTAACGTTTGAAGCGGTTAGTCGCGGTGCCAGAAATTTATTATTGATGGGGTTTATTGTGTCGTCTGTGAGCCAGTTGATTGCTGAAGATTTGAACCCATTGCGGACATCTAAGTTGCCACGGATAGGCACGGCTAGAATGGTAAAAAGAGAATCAATGGCATGAAGCAGGGATTCACTAAGGGCCGCTTAATTTTATATATTGTTGTTGGCTATGTGTCGCTGTTTGTTACATGGGCTTGTGAGTGTTTTATTCATTTTTTTAGAGGGATACGGATTTTATTCCTGGGGTGGCGCTGGGTGAGTTGCTGTCGTTGTGGAAAAAGATCTGTATTGTTCGTTAAAAAGGGCGATGCTGTGATTTGTCAGGGTTGTCAAAGAAGTGGGGGTATTCAGTGAGTTTGAATGGTTTGAAAAGGGAAATGTATTGGTTGTTATGTACGCAGCGGTCTTTACGCATTATTGCTGCGCGACAATGTGAATTGATAACGGCTATGCACGATGATTTGACTAAAAGCATCGATCTTGTTGACGAAGAGATTCGCTGGGCAATATTTATTGAATATTGTAATACGCCGTGTTGGCGGTATCGGTGTGATTAGTTTGAGATTAATTTAAGGACAATGCGGCACAGGGAACGTTGGTCGTCGCTTTTGCTCAACCAGGGCGTTTAATTTTATAGGTAATAACAAATGGCAGTAACAACATATAATCATGATGTTAGCGGATTTCATCGAAGAATAAATCGTTTTATAATTGAGCTATATAAGTCGGTTAGTTCGTCTGGTAGCTTGGTTAATTCTTTTGATAAAATCCGGCTTGCTAGCTATTTACGTGCGATACGGGCTTATCAAAAGTGGGTAACTGACCAGCCTGAGTTGGATTTGCCAGATACTCACCCGAGATCGTATCCATTAGATGAAAATCCTGATATTTCTGATCTTGAAAACGAAAGTATTGTTGATGCAATACGGATGTTAGAGTTAATGCGTGATGAATTGACGCGAGGTCAGTCAAGCAGAAATGCTGCTGGATTAACCTCTCATGATGACAAGCGATTAACGGCAATGATTAATAAAGTGGATAGCTTTTTAACCACTTATATAGAAGAAATCACTCCGCTTGATTTGCCTGAGTCGTCTCCACAAACTGAAATGAGTGGTGAAGGTCAGACCGGGGTTTAGATATTTATCGGTTTTTATGTGTTCGTCGCGCTGTATGTTAGCGCGATGAATTACTGTTGTAAATTATGGTGATGACTATGCGCTGTATTGATTGCCGGCATTTTACGCTCATCATCCCGCCTCCCTTGTTATCGTCAAAAATTTTTTTATTATTATTAATGATAGAAATCCATAAAGGTACTTACAAACATATGGTAGGTGCGGGTAGATATAATCTCGATAAGTGGGTAGTTAGTGAGGAGCAAAGTTACTGAACTATGAAAAATTATGATAATGTTTTAGTTCAACTTCAAGATCATGGATTGATCATTGAATCGCTTGAGATAGGTCGGTTGACTCGATGTAGAGTTGAAGGCTCGCGAGAGAAGTGCGGCTGGTATATGTTGCATGATATGCGCCTCGATTCTGGTGATTCTTTAATTGTTGGTTCTTTTGGGATATGGCGTGGAGCTGATAATGGTACTGTTAAAGTTGAGATAGATAAATCTGAAACTTTAAGTGTCGAGCAAAAACAGGCGATTAAACAACGGATTTCTGAGGATAAAAAACGGGCACAAGCTGCGCGGGATGCACAAGCGGACAAAGCCGCTAAACGTGCGGATGCGGCATGGAGCACTGGTACTGCTGAAGGGCATATCGATTATTTCGATAAAAAACAAATTCAAAATTATGGCGGACGCTTTACTCAAAAAGGTGCGCTAATGATACCTATGACTGATGTATCAGGACAGATACACGGTCTGCAATTTATTTTGGATAGCGTAATACACAAGGATCGTATTAAAAAAACAAGTCGCAATAAGGAATATTGGCCGGCTGGGTTATTAAAAAAATCACATTTTCATCTGATCGGTAGTCCCCTGGATATTCTATTGATCGCGGAGGGCTATGCAACCGCTGCAAGTTTGCATCAGGCGACAGGAATTCCGGTTGCCGTTGCATTTGATGCTAATAATATTTTGTCAGTTACTCAGGTATTGAAACAACGGTATCCCGGAATAAAAATAATCATCTGTGCGGATGATGATGCACTATCAACATGTAAGCACTGCAAAGAAAAAATAAATTTAAACGAATCAACGGATTGTAAACACTGCAACAAGCCGCATGGCAAGAAAAATACGGGGGTTGATGTTTCCAGTACAGTCGCATTTCAATTAGGTTGCAACTGGATATCCCCCAAATTTTCAGATGAGGCTGAACGGTTTCAGCATTATGGATCGAATAAAGGCAAGCTGACTGATTTTAATGACCTGCATTTGACTTCTGGGTTACACCTGGTTAGGTCACAAATTGATTATGCGATTGATCAGTTTAAATTGCGGGGAGCAATCAAATCGCGAGGGCAAGTCGAGCAGGGGGGCGGGGATAATGATTATATTGCACCGTTTAGTTCATTTACGCAACTATTAAAGCGATTTTCATTGGTCTACGCAAAGGGTGGCATGGTATTTGATCATGAAGAACATCAACTTATGGCGCTGTCTGATATGCGGGATGCGTGTATTTCCCGCGAGTATCATCGCCGGTGGCAGGAGTCGCCTGATCGTAAGATAGTGCGCGAAGAGAGTGTGGGGTTTGATCCCGCTGGCGATGATGAAAATATAAAATGCAACCTATGGGCTGGCTGGCCAACAAAATCAAAAAAAGGTAAATGTGACTTGCTGTTAGAGCTTCTTGAATATATGTGTAATGAGCAAGATGGCGGTAATGAATTATATGGGTGGGTAATTAAGTGGCTAGCCTATCCCATCCAAAATCCTGGTGCAAAAATGAAAAGCACAATAGTGGTTCACGGGCCGCAGGGAACAGGTAAAAATCTATTTTTTGAGGCAGTCATGGCTATTTACGGTCGATATGGTCGGACAATAGATCAATCTGCGATTGAGGATAAATTCAATGACTGGGCAAGTCGAAAATTATTCCTGATTGCTGATGAGGTTGTTGCGAGAACCGGCCTATATCACGTCAAAAACAAGCTAAAAGCTTTTATTACTGGGGATTGGATACGCATTAACCCAAAAAATATGATGGCTTATGAAGAGCGAAATCATGTAAATCTGGTGTTTTTATCGAATGAACGAATGCCGGTTGTCTTAGAAGAGGACGACCGTAGGCACGCGGTAATCTGGACACCGGGAAAACTCGGGATAAATTTTTATAAAGAGGTTTCTGCAGAAATAAAAGAGGGGGGTGTTGCTGCGTTGCATGATTATCTGCTAAACCTACCGTTGGCAGATTTTGATGACCATACTAAGCCTCCAATGACGACCGCAAAAAAGGATCTGATTGAGCTGGGCAAAGACAATATGTTGAGGTTTTACGACGACTGGAAAGGCAATGAAATGGACGATATAAAACTTATGCCCGTTTTGTCGTCTGATTTATATGAGTTGTACAAAGTCTGGGCACACAAACAAGGCGTTAGAGCCGCTCCCTTAAATAAAGTTGTTGATGCAATTACAAAACGCCCTGGCGTACAAAAAGTACGCAAACGATATTTAGACGGCACAAAACTGAGTAATCCTAAAACATTTTTATTTCCTCCGGATGGGCTGGAAATGAACCCCGGAAATTCAGAAACAGGCTGGTTAGGTCAATGTGTATGCGACATGCGCGACGGAATTAAAGAATACACAGGGGCAAAGTATGACTAATTGTGTGCAGGGTGTGCAGGGTGTGCAGGGTGGTGTGCAGGGTAGTGTGCAGGGTCTTAGCCAGCATGTGCCGTGGAGTGTGCGGGGTGTGCAGGGGTCACCCTTACGGGGGCGCACGTACAAAAAAAATATAAAACTATTATTACTTTTCCCATTCTCGCGCATGTGGTTCACCCTGCACACCCTGCACACCATGCACACCCCACGTATAACGTGTGGTGTCGGTGTGCAGGGTGCTTTTTCGCGCGCGCACACCCTGCACAACTCTATTTTTTCTAAAAAATGAAGAAGAAAGAGGATTTAATTGTTTGTGGTCCGGAAAATATAAAAACGTTTAATCAGCGATTAAAAGATGACGTTCCTGAATTCTTTATGCTGGTTAAGCGTTTGCATAAAGAGGGCATGATAGACGGCCTACGTGGGGCGACAATAGAAAGCACCAATGCCAACCCCAAGGAAATCACAAAAACGCCACACAACGCAATAGACGCCGCAGAAATCCAGTGCAGGCACTGCGCTGAATTTGTCGCAGACAAGATCGGCGATGGAAACGGCATAGGCCAGTGCAAGTTAGGCGTCTGGACGCGACGGTCAAAATGGGCACGGACAGGTGCTTGTCATCAATTTAAGGAAGATAAATGACTGAAACAATGACACAGGCCGAGTTTTCGAGGCATATCGGTGTTGAAAAAAGCTATGTGACTGAGTTAAAAAAAAATGGCAGGTTGGTTTTCGATGAAAATGGAAAAGTCATGGTCGACGAAAGCACCCTGCGCATTGCCGCAACAGAAGACCCAAGCAAATCAGGTGTGGCAGATCGCCACGCCGCTGCACGGCAGGGAAAAGACGATAACGACGAAATGACGGGGCGAGTCGGTAGCGCATATCAACAGGCTAGGGCGATGAAAGAAAAATACGCCGCCATGCAAGCGAAAATCGCTTATGAAAAAGAAGTGGGTGAGTTGCTAAAAATATCTGACATCCGGGCTGCCATTATGGATGGGGACACTATTATCAGAAACAGGCTAGAGTCAATGCCAGACACTTTATCCCCGCAGCTAGCGGTGGAAAACGACGAGCAAAAAATAAGAGCCATGTTAATTGATCATGTTGAATGGTTGTTAACTGATTTATCGCAATCATTAAAAAATTTAGAGTACATATAAATGCAGCAGCAAATAGAGCATATTAACACTGCAAAATTAATTCCCTATGCTAACAATAGTCGCACACATTCTGCCGAACAGATTGCGCAGGTTGCCGCCAGCATTCAAGAGTTTGGATTTACCAACCCAGTGCTGATTGATGGTAAAAACGAAATTATCGCAGGCCACGGGCGCGTGTTAGCAGCGCAAAGCATTCATCTGGAAAATGTCCCTTGCCTCCGACTTGATCATTTAAGTGAGGCACAGAAACGGGCTTATGTTATCGCTGATAACAAGCTGGCATTAAATGCAGGCTGGGATATGGATGTGTTAAAAGATGAGATGCTAGAATTGCAGGAGCTGGATGAATTATTATTTATTGAGCCCGAAACAGACCCTAATGCGCTGGATAATGTCCCTAATTCCACTGAAAAGACGGTGAGTAAGCGGGGTGACATTTGGTTGTTAGATCATCATAGAGTTATGTGCGGTGATAGTACTAGCGCCGCAGATGTTGATCGTTTATTAGACACCAAAAAAATAGATTTAATATTTTCAGACCCACCTTATGGGGTTAGTTATGCCTCAAAAAATAAATTTTTAAATGCCGCTGATAAGGGAAATCGCAATCAAAATGAGATAATCAACGATCATATGTCAGTTGATGAGACAGGGGCATTATGGGCGGCCGTTTTTGCATTATGGACATCCCGAATGGCTGAATATTCCAGTTATTATATATCGAGTCCTCAAGGTGGGGACCTTTTGATGATGATGATGATGATGAATGCAAACGGATTCCCTCTCAAGCACACCCTTATCTGGAATAAAAACAATCATGTTTTAGGTCGAACTGATTATAACTACAAACATGAGCCCATATTATATGGCTGGGTAAATAAACATAAATTTTATGGGCGAGGTAAATTTAATAAGAGCGTATGGGACATTGCAAAGCCTTTGAAAAATGACCTGCATCCCACCATGAAACCAGTTGAATTAGTAGAAAACTGTATTTTAAACAGCAGTAAACTCGGCCACATTATTGGCGATATGTTTCTTGGCAGCGGTACCACCGTGATTGCAGCCGAATTACACGGGCGGCACTGCTATGGCATGGAGCTCTCCGAAAACTATATAGACGTTATCATCAAACGATGGCAAATGTTGACGGGTAAACAAGCGACGCATGCAGAAACAGGGAAAACCTTTGATAGTTTGCTAGGTGATCTATGAGCCAAAAAAAAATACACAGCTTTTTAGAGTCAATGGTTAATGTTGCAATAGGGTACACAGTATCACTAGCCTCTCAATTGTGCAGGGTATTCAACCGCGTAACTATTAACCAGCGGCTAAGGTTGTTAAGTCATGGAAAATAACGCGTTTCAAATCATCAACGAAACCCGAGCCAAAGCCTATGCCCCACGCATACACCTAACCGTCTCTGAGTGGGCCGACAAAGAGCGGCGCTTATCCAAAAAAGGCAGCGCCGAGCCTGGTCCATGGCGAACAGATCGAAATCCACCCTTGCGTGAGCCAATGGACTGCCTGAGCGCGCGCTCATCAGTGCGTGACATCGTCTGCATGTTCCCGATCCAATTAGGAAAAACTGAAATAGCCATAAACGCACTGGGTTACACCATGGATCATAACCCAGGCCCCTTAATGGTCTGCCTGCCTGCGCAAGTCTCACAGGATAAATGGATCAATCAAAAGCTAAACCCGATGATTGAAGAAACGGCAGCGGTCAGGAATACATTAACCAGCATCAAAAGTCGCGAGTCAGCCAACACCCGCACTTTTAAAGATTATCTTGGCGGCCAGCTGTATATCGAGCATGCAGGCAGCCCTGCACGTCTGAAATCTACGAGCGTGAGAACATTAATCGTCGACGAACTCGACGAATTTATGGCCAACTTCACTGGCGGTGATGATCCTGTGGATATGCTGCTGGGTCGCACCTCCGCATTTCCAGCCACATTCAAGCGTTTATTTATTTCAACCCCGCAGATTAAAGGGATTTCACGTACCGAGATCATGTACGAAAAGAGCGACCAGCGTCGCTTTTATCTCGCCTGTCCGCACTGCAGTTATGAACAGCATTTAGAGTGGGCTGGTATGCAATGGGGAGCTGACGGCCAAAACCCGCGCTATGTCTGTAAAGACTGCGGCACACTCGGCAAAGAAATTGAATGGAAAAATCAAATAATCACAGGCCGCTGGATTGCTGAAAAACCCGGCGCAAAAATGCGCGGCTATCACATCAACGGCTTATATTATCAAATCGGCTTGGGCCCCCGCTGGGAAGACCTGGTGCAATTTTGGCTAGAAGCACAAAACGACCCCGCTCGACTCAAAACTTTTATTAATGACCGACTCGCTGAAGCCTGGGAAGATCCCATTATGCGCGCGGTTAAACTTAACATTGTCTCCGACCGCGCAGAGCCTTATAAAATCAGGCAAGCACCTTATGGTGTTGCCGCTATCACTGCTGGCGTGGATACACAAGACAACCGCCTGGCTGTGCATATTGTCGGCTGGGGAAAAGGCATGGCAGCTTGGTCACTGGATTATATTGAATTAATGGGAGACCCAGCCTCATATGAAGTCTGGCTAGCGCTCACCGACTTGCTAAATAAACCCATAGAACATGTCAATGGTGGTTATTTGCCCATATTAGCCACCGCGATTGATGGTGGTGGGCACAGAACCGAGGCGGTTAAAAACTACGTGCGCAGTCGCATGATAAAACGGCCATTAGTCATTTTTGGTGCCGTCCCTAATAATGCCCCTGTGTTATCACGAGCAAAAGCGCAGGATGTCAACTGGCGTGGTCGCCTGGATCGTCGCGGGGTGCATATACAGCATGTGGGAACGGTCGCGGTCAAACATGTCTTTTATGGCCGCCTCTCAACCGATGGCGATAAAGAGCGCGAAAAGCGACTGCTACATTTTTCAGAAGATTTTTCGCACGAGTTTTTTGCTGGGCTGACTTCGGAGACTTATGACCCGCGCAAAAACCGCTTTATCAATCGCCGTGGTGCACGAAATGAGCCGCTTGATACGTGGGTATATGCCTATGCCGCCGCACATCATGCTGAGTTGAGATTGCAAAGTTATACGGAGAAACGCTGGGATGAGTTGCTACTTAAAACAGAAAAGTCTGTCAATAATAGTGAGATGCCAGTTGTTATTGCTGTCCATGATCCGTCTTCTCATAACTTCTACATCCCAGACTAACCATGACAGAATCAATAGACACAATGTCCAAAGAACTCATGCAGGTAGCGATTAAATTAGGCGTAAGCCAATCAATTGCATCGGATTTAACTACCGCCATGATTGAAAAGATCAAGGAATTTGCAGGCGGTGGAGGGGTTTATATTCCGACTCCCTCAAAAGCCGTCAGGGATAAAAAAATAATGGCTAGATATAGCCAATGCCTGGACATTAAAAAGGTCTGTCACGAATTTGATATAAGCAGACGCACCTTTTATCGCATATTGAAGTGTAAATAACTAGACAACTAGGTATAAAATACCTATACTGTCTGACAAGCCCACCATAAAACGGGAGGCACAAACCATTAACGCACGTTAAGAGGGCACCATCATGGCCAGAGCAAAAATAGACTGCGCAAGTGAAAATTGCGGCAACCAAATAACAATCTTCGGCGGCAACCGCAAAGATACCGACCGCAAAGCATCCTGGGCAGAAAGTGAAGGATTTATCTGCGAAGACTGCAAAGAAAATCAACGTCAGGAAGGCAATGACAAAGCAGCACAAGCCAATGCAAGTGCCGGCCTACTAGAGCTCACCGGATCAGAAAAGCAAATAGCCTGGGCAGAAACTATCAGAGCTGAAAAGCTATCCAATATAGAAAAGGCAGCCAACAAAGAATTTAGTCCACTTGAGGCAGAAGCCTACTATGGTGACGACCAAAGCATGGCTGCGGCGCAACAAAGCCATGCGACTAGGCAGCTAAAGCAACAAACATCAGCTTCATGGTGGATTGACAACCGCACCACTAAAGTGGGCCACCTGCTCAGTCAGTTATTCAAACAAAATCCCCCTGTTGCCAAAGAAGAACAAGCCCATATCGACGAAGCCCAGGCAGAAGCCACCGTAAGGCCAGCGCAGGTAGAAACTGAAACCGTTGCAGAAATTACCTTACAAAACGGCTATGTAAAAGTAGATTTTCCGCAAAAAATAGAAGAGTTTCGCGTAATCATGCGTAAAAATCACTACACATGGACGGGCAGTCTATGGTCGCGCGGTATTAACGCCATGAATGGCACAGAACAAGATCGCCTGGCAGAAATAGGGCATATCCTGTTAGGTAGTGGATTTATACTCAGGATATACGACCTGCAAGCCCGTAAAAATGCTATCCAAGGCAACTATCAGGAAGAACAAACGCGATGGATTACAGCCTATTCCAGTGCTAATGATATCTGTCTAGGAATTCGATGGGGACGCGATGAAGATTACTACAAACAAGCCAAACGCCTGCCTACAGCAAGATATGTAAAGCCTGGGGTCAGCGTATCCCCCGAACAGTTTGAAGAAATACTGGATTTTGCCGAGATAAACGATTTTGCAATTAGCGAAGCCGCTCATAAGGTGATAGATCAAGCACGGGATGCCAAAGAGAGAGCCTTAACCGTCAATGTAGAGAAAGTGCAAAAAAAGCCCCGTACCGCACCCAGTGACGAGCCGGAAAATATGGTTGTGCCTGAAAGGGTTGGTGTGGATGAGGCGTTGATGGATGATTAAACTGCAATCTAACGATTTGAATAACCAGACGCCGCACAGACCGCGAGTGTGGCGCGATGTATTCAGAGGTCTGGTTTATTTTATTTTTATGTTTTTTATTTAAAAGAGGAACTACCATGAGCCATAAAGAAAAATGGCAACGATTGAACAACGCTAAAACTCATTATGATTGTAGTCTTTCACTTAGCGAAAGTGACCTAAGAGGATTCCACGAAGGCCGGAAAATTCTTTTGGGAATCAGGATGGAGCAGCGACGAGACAAACAAAGTCTGTTGTTCATGCGTAACGCTGGTGAAATGGCACGACAAACGATAGATAAGATTGCGATTGGTGTTTTCCATGAAATATAACAGCAAAGTAAATAATTTTAATGTAGGGTGGGCAAGCTGTTTTGCCCACCTTTATTTGAAATGCCGTAAAACGCTACGCCAGGCGCGCCATGCTACTTCGTGAAATTCAGGGACTCCTGTCACCTTCATTCA
>CAZLLL010000044.1:0-11430 GCA_964560255.1 uncultured Methylomonas sp. | reverse complement strand
GCCCACCCTACTTATTTTGTAAAGGAGTTGTCCCGTATTAAGTTGGTAGCCAATTAATTAAGCGGTTACAATTTCTTAATTGCTTTCTCCATTCCTTATTGAGGAGCAAGGATGAAATACACACTGCTCCTCAATAATTATTTCGTGCACGTTCCATAGGAATGGGAATCAAATAACGTGTGCATTCTGACTTGTCTTTTTGTTCGCCTTCTGCGTTGCGGAAACAGTTACGTAGCTAGCTATGCGCCTGTTACCGCGCCTTGAAGGCAAACAAAAATACTGCGTCATAATTGCACAACTTATTCAATTCCCATTCCATAGCAAAGAGTAGCTGATAATTTTTTCCTTTCTTTAAAAGTAATTGGAGCACTAACTCATGCCGAGGTCTAGTTGCACAAACGATTTTAAGTGAATATCCAAGGAAATATAATTTGCTGTTGTTTTATCGAAGGAGCAAGGAAAAATGGCAAAGCAAACAACTTTTAAAGAGAATGAATATTTTGCTGAAAATTTTAAGGATCTAACCTTAGGGAGATGGAAACAAATAATCATCCAATATTGCTAGTCTTTTTGTCCGTCTTCTGCGTTGTAGCAACAGTTACGTAGCCAGCTATGCGCCTGTTACTACGCCTTGAATACGAA
This sequence comes from uncultured Methylomonas sp., assembly GCA_964560255.1. GTDB lineage: Bacteria > Pseudomonadota > Gammaproteobacteria > Methylococcales > Methylomonadaceae > Methyloprofundus. Next base: position 10,788 of record CAZLLL010000044.1, on the reverse strand, counting down.
CAAAAATCCTGCCCAATATTGGACGATTATTTATTTCCAGCTCCCTTATCAGGCCAAACACTTGATGCCATCACATTCGAGGATTGCACTTTTATAGATTGTGATTTTAGTCAGGCTATTTTAAGCAAGTGCCAGTTTATAGACTGTCAATTTACAAAATGTAATTTGAGTGTCATAAACACGGCATATAGCATATTTTTAGCACTAACTTTTACTGAGTGCAAACTGCTAGGAATAGACTGGGGTAAAGCCATATGGCCTGAGCTGGCATTGTCCGTTCTGCTAAAGTTTGACCAGTGCATTATCAATGATAGTTCTTTTTTTGGGCTCAATATTCCAGGTGTAAGCATCACAAGGTGTAAAGCGCATGATGTAGATTTCCGCGAGGGTAATTTTAGTAAAGCGAATTTCACAGGGACAGATTTTTCTAATAGCCTGTTTAGCAATACTAATCTCAGCTATGCTGATTTCACAACAGCAACAGATTATAATATTGATGTTTACTGCAATGACATAAAACATGCTAAATTCTCCCGCTTCGAGGCGGTAAATTTACTTTTCAGTTTGAACATTGAGTTAGTGGATTAATTTAACGCAAGAATAGATAAACAGGATGATACATGCAAGAAATATTGATTGGCGCGAATGATAAAACGCAGAAAATAATGAATGCCGCCATGGGTAACCGCCATGGTATGATTTCAGGTGCCACGGGCACGGGTAAAACAGTGACCTTACAAGTGCTGGCCGAAGGTTTTTCTCGCCTGGGTGTGCCCGTTTTTATGGTGGATATTAAAGGTGATTTATCGGGTATTGCAAAAGCTGGACAGACACATGCGAAAATTACTGAGCGCGTACAAAAAATCGGGATTGATAACTTTCAGTTTCGTGCCAGTCCCGTTGTCTTCTGGGATGTATTTGCACAAAACGGGCACCCTGTACGCACGACTATCTCGGATATGGGGCCACTCTTACTCAGCCATTTGCTGGAATTAAATGATACCCAGACAGGTGTACTGTATAGCTGCTTTAAAATAGCCGATGATCAGGGCATGTTATTACTGGATCTTAAGGACTTACGTTCTATGCTGATCTGGATGGGTGATAATACCAAAGATCTAAAATCAGAATATGGTAATATTTCAACTGCCAGTATTGGAGCAATCCAAAGACGCTTACTGGTACTGGAAGAACAAGGCGCAAGTAATTTTTTTGGTGAGCCAGCCGTGCAGCTAGATGATTTTTGCCGTACAGATTTTTCTGGTAATGGCGTGATCAGTGTGCTGGATGCCACTGATTTATCATCTAAATCACCACGCTTATATGCTGCATTTTTACTCTGGTTATTATCTGATTTATTTGAGACACTGCCAGAAGTAGGTGATGCTGACCGGCCTAAGCTGGTCTTATTTTTTGATGAAGCACACCTATTGTTTGATCGAGCTCCCCGTGTACTGGTAGATAAAATTGAACAGATTGTGCGCCTGATTCGCTCCAAAGGTGTCGGTATTTATTTTATTAGCCAAAGCCCACTGGATATTCCGGAAGATATTTTAGGCCAATTAGGCTTAAAAATTCAACATGCATTAAGAGCCTATACGCCCAAAGATCAAAAAGTGATAAAAGCGGTTGCAGAAACGTTTCGTACGAATCCTGAACTGGATACTAAACAAGCCATTAAAGATTTAAAAACGGGGGAAGCTTTGGTGTCTACGCTTAATAAAGATGGTAGCCCGACAGTTGTTGAAAGAATCCTGGTGCGCCCGCCAGAATCACAAATTGGCGCACTGAGTGATGCAGAACGCCAGGAAATAATGGGACGATCTCCGTATAAAGATCGTTATGATCAAGAAATTGATAGAGAATCGGCTTATGAATTACTAAAACAAAAAGCTGAAAAAATGGCTGAGATTTCGCATCAGGAAAAACCAAAGGCTCGTCGCGGACGGCAATCTGCAGGCGAAGCTATGTTTAAAAGTGTCGCTCGTAGTGTCGGTAGTCAATTAGGGCGGCAGATAGTCAGAGGTATTTTGGGCTCATTATTTGGCGGACGACGTTAAAAAAATAGTAACCGTTCACCTACCCCTTAACATATTGATTTATATAGATCAGACTAATATGCCAGCAGCAAATAACCACTGTAAGTCATTGAAATTTTGACTCAGAAATGATGAAAAACAATTTCATAGAAATACTGAGAAATAATTTACAGTTAAATTAACAGGTTAAGCTTGTAGGGGGTAGGTGAACGGTTACAAAAAATATTAACTACCAACATAAGGCGGTACATATAAGTAGATGGCCAAAAGTTTTTTAGCGTTGAATTCATATTATACATGGGCTTACGGATCAAAAATGTTATATAACTTTTGAGTGATTACTTAGTAAACTCGTAGGGCGCGGTTGAAGTTTCGCCCTACGGTTTTCAAACGTCCCGAATTAAAACGGTAGCCCAATATTTAGACCATTCCTTAAGGAGCTATTTTTTGAATACTTACCCAATGCCTGATCCAGCAAATGATTTTCTCGCAGGCTATGTCAGTCTTATTATAAAAAGCTATAAAACATTTAAAGGCATTGATCTTACCGACTCTTGCTTAAGCAGAAAAGAGCAAGCAAAGCAGGTTTTTACAGCACCCTATGTACTTGTAGCACACAATGAGGGTGCTGATCCTGTTTTCCAGTATGCGAATCAAAAGGGCTTGGCGCTTTTTGAAATGTCCTGGCATGAGTTCACTAGGCTTAATTCAAAATATTCAGCAGAACCGCAAAACCGTAGTGCCCGAGAAAAATTGCTACAGGAAGTTTTAGCAAAAGGTTATGCGGATGATTATTCAGGTGTGCGCATATCAAAAACGGGTAGAAGGATTCAAATCAAGTCTGCAACTGTGTGGAATATTATGGAGGGTGATAAAATAAGGGGGCAGGCGGCTGTTTTTAGCGATTATACCTATTTATAAATAAAGGGGTCAGTGTAATTTATTCGCCCTTGTTTTCCATCCAGCAGATCTCCCTATGTTTATACTAGTACCTCACCTCTTAAGTAACCAATAATAAATATTTAATTAGTTTAAAACAATTACTTACTTAGATTTAAAATATCGCTTATTTAGAGGGTGAGGTACTAGCCAAATTATTTCCCTTTAACCCATCTTTCATCGCAGTATTGTTTAATTTCAATAATTAAACAATGTAATTAACACTGACCCCTTTATTTCATATGCAATAAGTTTAGTGCTTTCATCGACTCTACAGGTTGATTTGGATAGCACTTCAACAATAATAACAGGCAAGTCTGTGAAATAAGCTTGTGACGCATTAACGCCTATTTTACAAAAGGGGATCTGAACGGTTACTGTGCAGGAGTATGGCTTAGATATTGCTGATGAAATGACACTAAATTCCAACTGTTAAACACGGGTTGAATGTCTGGTTTTACTCTGTTTTTGTCCCTATCTAACCTGAATAGCCTGAATTAAGGTTTTATGTACATACCGAGCTTTTATGTTAGCATTAACGTCTGGCATGATACTTTAATTACTAAGAATGCTAAACGTGAATTATTTTATTTGAAGAGGATCTATAATGAAATTTATTAAGATATTATCAGCAGGTATGCTGATACTGGGAATGCTGTTAGGAAATAATACCTATGCAGCAAAAAAGCCCAATATACTGATTATTTGGGGAGATGATATTGGGCAAACTAATATCAGTGCCTATAGCCGAGGTATGATGGGGTATCACACACCTAATATAGATCGTATTGCTAAAGAAGGTATGATGTTTACTGATTATTACGGTGAGCAAAGCTGTACTGCAGGGCGCTCGACTTTTATTTTAGGGCAAAGTGTTTTTCGTACCGGTCTGAGTAAAGTGGGTATGCCAGGTGCAGAAGGGGGTATCAATGAAAAAGACCCGACCATTGCAGGACTACTAAAAAAAGAAGGTTATGCGACGGGGCAGTTTGGTAAAAATCATCTCGGTGATCGCGATAATATGTTGCCGACTAATCACGGTTTCGATGAATTTTATGGTAATTTATACCACTTGAATGCCGAAGAGGAACCTGAAAATGAGGATTATCCAGCAAACCCTGAGTTTCACAAGAAATATGGCCCACGAGGTGTCATCCATTCATATGCAAAGGGTAAAATCGAAGATACTGGGCCGCTGACAAAAAAAAGGATGGAAACAATTGATGATGAAACCTCTGCTGCCGCACTGGGTTTTATCGAACGTCAAAATAAGGCGGGTAAGCCATGGTTTGTCTGGTGGAGCGGCACACGAATGCACTTTCGTACACATGTAAAAAAAGAATTACGAGGTATTTCTGGGCAGGATGAATACAGTGATGGTATGGTTGAGCATGATCGCCATATTGGTTTATTCCTAAAAAAACTGGATGATTTGAAGATTGCAGATAATACCCTGGTTTTTTACTCGACAGATAATGGTCCGCATATGAATACCTGGCCGGATGCGGGGATGACACCGTTCCGCAGTGAAAAAAATACTAATTGGGAAGGTGGCTGGCGAGTGCCTGCTATGGTGCGTTGGCCGGGTAAAATTAAAGCTGACTCTGTTTCAAATGAAATAGTTCACCATATGGACTGGATGCCTACTTTGCTAGCGGTCGCTGGTAACACAAAGGTAAAGCAAAAGCTGCTTAAGGGCTATAAAGCAATTGGGAGAAAATACAAAGTACATCTAGATGGTTATAATATTTTGCCAATGCTAATCGGTAAGACTGATAAAAGTCCACGTAATGAAGTCTTTTATTTTTCTGATGATGGTGATTTGACGGCTTTACGTTATAAAGACTGGAAAGCGGTTTTTATGGAGCAGCGAGTGGAAGGGACGCTACAAGCCTGGGCTGAACCATTTGTTCGCTTACGTGTGCCGCTACTTTTTAACTTGCGTCGTGATCCTTATGAGCGAGCGCAAAAAACATCCAACACCTATTATGACTGGTTGTTGAGCCGAGTCTATTTACTATTACCTGCGGCAGAGTATGTCGGTAAATTTATGGCGACGTTTGAGGAATATCCACCTCGAATGAAAGCGGCTAGCTTTACTTTAGATGATGCAGTGACAGCGATACAGGATCAGGGCTCTCATTAACTTAAGGGAGATGGAAATAAATAATCATCCAATATTGCGAGTCTTTTTGTCCGTCTTCTGCGTTGTAGCAACAGTTACGTAGCCAGCTATGCGCCTGTTACTACGCCTTGAATACGAACAAAAATCCTGCCCAATATTGGACAATTATTTATTTCCAGCTCCCTTAAGCGGATCTTGTTAATTGTAACTGTTCAGTTCCCCTTCTGGAAAATATGGATTGAGTAAAGCTTTTCTAATAAAACCTCCCTGAGCTCCGCCTTGCCAAGGAAGGGGGCAGAACGGTTACTATTTGATACGTTTGCCATGGATGGCCAGTAGTCGCTCTATAAATATGTTCCGCAATAATGTCCGGGTTAATATGAGTATTATCTTTAAAGAGTACAGCAAGGTCATTTGGCAAAAAAAAGGGTATTTTCTACTCTGTGTACTGGGTCTCAGCAGTGCGACAGTACTGGATTTCTATATTCCTGTATTTTATCAGAATATCGCCAACGGTATTGCAGCAGACTATTCTCCTGAAACGTTAAATATGCTGTTAGATAATCTGCTGATGATTGCTGTTTTTTATGCGGGTGTCTGGTTGTCATGGCGAGTATTAGAAATCGGCATTATTCCGGTTGATGGGGGAGGTGTTAATCTACTGGAGAAACGTTGCTTCGATGTCTTAATAAAACAGAAATACAGCTTTTTTGAAAATAGTTTTTCAGGCAGTTTAATTAAACAGGCCAACCGTTTTTCACGCTCATTTGAAATCATCATGGACTGGTGTCTATTTCACCTATACCAGAATTTACTGGCGGTTGTCATAGCCTTTGTTATTTTTTATCAGCAACAACCGCAGTTTGCATTCTATTTCCTCGCCTGGGTATGCGTTTATGTAATCTGGAATATCAGTTTTTCACTGTGGAAACTAAAGTTTGATAAAGCAGTGGCAAGTGCTGACTCTATAGTAGGCGGTGTTTATTCCGATGCCATTAGCAATATTTTTATAGTCAAAAGTTTTGGTCTGGAAAAAAAAGAGCAGCAACATGTTAATCTAGTGGCTGATGAAGTCTATCGACGCAAGAAAGTCGCCTGGATTCTGATGTTTATTTCTTTTGCAATACAAGGCTTGATGGTCTTTGCCATTGAACTGTTGTTGGTCTATTTAATGATCACTAAATGGCAAACTGGAAACTTTCAGGTGGGTGAATTTGTTCTGTTCCAGTCAATTTTGCTGATGTTGATTCAACGTTTGTGGGAATTTGGTCGCAACCTGCGCAATTTTTTTACCGCATTAGCCGATGCGTCTGAAATGACTGAGGTATTTAAAAATACTGACCTGGAAGTCGATACGCCTGGGGCTAAAGCGCATTATATGACTAAAGGCCAGATTAGTTTCAAAAAAATTCATTTTGCCTATAACGTTCAGCAGCCATTATTTAAAGGTTTTTCCTTGCAAATTAAGGCAGGAGAAAAATTAGCACTGGTAGGTCAGTCGGGTTCAGGAAAAACCTCATTAACTAAATTATTATTCCGCTTTGTGGAACCTCAAAAAGGGAGTATAGAGTTTGATGGTATCAATAGTCACTGTTTTACGCTCGCTTCTTTACGTGAGCAAATTACATTGATTCCCCAGCAACCCGAGTTATTTCACCGTTCGGTAAGAGATAATATTACTCTGGGAGCTGATATGTCCGACACCGAGCTTAATAATATTGCTCAAAAAGCGCAATGTCTGGAATTTATTCAGGCCTTAGAATTTGGCTTTGATACACTGGTGGGTGAGCGCGGTGTCAAACTATCAGGAGGTGAAAAACAGCGTATTGCGATTGCGCGTGCTTTTTTGGAGAATGCGCCGATTGTTGTACTGGATGAAGCGACCAGTGCGTTAGATTCTTTAACAGAGCAAAAAATTCAGGTGGCAATTTTTGACTTGCTTAAAAAGAAGACTGCGATAGTGATTGCACATCGCTTGTCGACAATTTTACGCATGGATAGAATTATTGTTTTAGATAAAGGCCGCATAATAGAGCAGGGAACTCATCAGCAATTATTAGCTCAGCAGGGTAAATATTATGCCATGTGGCAGCATCAGAAAGGAGATTTTTTAGGGGAACCAGTTTGAAGCATGAATAACCTGTCCATTAATAGCGCATATTACTTATCGTGCTTTACCTGAATTTATAGCCTCTACAAATGTAAGGCTACCAACTTAAGACGAGACATACTAAATATTTGTAGACTATTCGTTTAAAGGCGTAGGTTGTGGGTGAGGTACGAACCCCAACAAAATATCACAACTAAAGTGTTGGGGTTCGTACCTCACCCCAACCTACGCAGCTTATCTCAATTTATTGTCTTTAAAAAGGGGGCTAACTTTAAATGGAATAGGTTTTCAATAATATAAATTTGTTCCGTCTTAAGTTAGTAGCCAAATGTAATAAACCTTAACCATGAAAATTGTTCTACTAAGGCATGGTAAACCTAAAATACCTGAATTAGGAAAATTAGCCGTTCATGAATTCCATGACTGGATTACAGCATATAACTCCGCACCACTGGATTCGCGTAGTAAACCAGCAAAAGAAACCGTGGAAATGGCAAAGTTTTGTAATACCATTGTTTGCAGTGATTTACCGCGCTCTATTGAGTCTGCACAACGATTAGAAGTAAAAAATATTCATTGTATTGATGTCATATTCAGGGAGTTTGAGTTACCTTCTCTGGAAAATATCCCCAGATATGGTGTCCTTAAATTTTCCCCGGATATCTGGGCTGTTCTGTATAGAATTCTTTGGTTTATGGGCTATGCTAGCCACTGCGAATCCTTTGCGACTGCAAAGCAAAGAGCACATAATGCAGCTAATATCTTACATAAGAAAGCGGAACATAGTGAGACTGTTTTTTTAGTAGGACATAGCTTATTGAATAGTTTTATTGCAAAACAATTGCGTGCAAAAGGTTGGCAGGGCTCAATCAGTCTCTTTAATAAACATTGGGAAATGAGTGTGTTCGAGCAATCAAAATCATGATATACCTCACTTTAGCGGGTATACTTTTACCCTAATAAAGCAGATACCATTTACTCAGGCATTCAACGCTTATCAATATTACCTCAATAAGATTATTAAAAACAGCATCATTCGTTTAAAATGGTACGCTTTGTAAGCGTTCAGTCTTTCTCCTTATCTAAGGAGGGGTTAGGGGAAGGTTTTATTAGAAAAAGGCTCCTCAACTCCCATTTTACAAAGGGGAATCTGAACAGTTACATTTATTCAGGTAAGGCTTGACGCATAAAGCCACCGTGTCACCACCATTAAACATACACCATGACACCAGAACAATTTAAACACTATGCCGCACAAGGCTATAACCGCATTCCTATCGCACGGGAAGTGCTGGCTGATTTAGATACGCCACTTAGTGCCTATCTAAAATTAGCAGACGGTGCTTATTCTTACCTTTTTGAGTCGGTACACGGTGGTGAACAGTGGGGGCGTTATTCAATTATTGGCTTGCCTTGTAAAATGTTAATAAAAATATTTGCCAATGAAATCAGTATTCAAGAGTCTGGTGTTATTGTTGAAACCCTGCAGCATGAGAATCCTCTGCATTGGATAGAAGAGTTTAAAGCACGTTTCAAGGTGCCCGATATTGAAGGCCTGCCGCGATTTAATGGCGGACTGGTTGGGTATTTTGGTTATGAAACCATTGGCTATATTGAGCCGCGATTAAAATCAACGGGCAAAGAAGATCCGCTTGGAAGTCCAGATATTTTATTAATGGTCTCCGAAGAAATACTGGTTTTCGATAATTTATCGGGAAAAATGTTGCTGTTAACCCATGCAAACCCAGAGCAGGTAGATGCTTATGACCAAGCGCAAGGCCGTCTGGATGAATTGGTTATAAAATTACATCAATTAAGCGCACAAGCGAATAAGCCGCATACACCTAAGCAAGTGGATGAAGCAGATTTTACCTCTGGATTTACCCAGCAAGGTTATGAAGAAGCCGTTTTAAAAGCGAAAGACTATATCGTTGCCGGAGATGTCATGCAAGTGGTACTCTCACAACGTATGTCGATTCCTTTTTCTGCCGAGCCGCTTGATTTATACCGCGCTTTACGCTGTTTAAATCCTTCTCCATATATGTATTATCTCAATCTGGAGGATTTTCATATCGTCGGTTCTTCGCCTGAAATTCTGGTGCGTCTGGAAGATAATACGGTGACAGTCAGACCTATTGCTGGGACACGTCCGCGCGGTAAAACGCCCGCAGAAGATAGCGCACTAGAAAAAGAATTATTAGCTGACCCTAAGGAGTTAGCTGAACACCTAATGTTAATTGACTTAGGCCGTAACGATGCGGGACGTGTGGCTAAAATTGGGACAGTTGAATTAACTGATAAAATGATTATTGAACGCTATTCCCATGTAATGCATATCGTCTCTAATGTGACCGGCGAGTTACAAGCTGGCAAAGATGCTTTTGATGTCCTGTCTGCGACCTTTCCAGCTGGGACTGTCAGTGGCGCACCAAAAATACGCGCAATGGAAATTATTGATGAATTAGAGCCAGTCAAACGCGGGGTATACTCAGGTGCAGTCGGCTATATCTCCTGGTCTGGAAACCTTGATACTGCAATAGCGATACGCACTGCTGTGATTAAAGATAAGACCTTATATATACAAGCAGGAGCCGGGATTGTTTATGATTCTATACCAAGAAATGAGTGGGATGAAACCATGAATAAAGGCCGTGCAATTTTCCGTGCCGTCACAATGGCAGAAGCGGGATTAAATGGAGGGCACTCATGAGTTCTTGTAAGGTCGTGATGGTCGATAATTATGATTCCTTTACCTATAATTTAGTGCAATATTTCGGTGAACTAGGGGCTGATGTCACCGTGGTGCGTAATGATGAAGTCAGTGTTGAGGATATTGAAGCATTAAATGCCGATAAAATTGTTATTTCTCCCGGGCCTTGTACTCCTAAAGAAGCCGGTATTTCTGTCGCAACTATTCTACATTTTGCAGGGAAATTACCTATTCTAGGTGTATGCCTAGGGCATCAAAGTATTGGTACTGCTTTTGGCGGTAAAATTGTACATGCAAAGAAAATTATGCATGGTAAAGTATCGCCTGTTTATCATCATAATTCTGGGGTATTTAAGGGACTAGACAATCCTTTTACGGCAACTCGTTACCATTCTTTGGTTATTGCGCAAGATAGCTTGCCTGATTGTCTGGAAATCACAGCGTGGACTCAGAATGAACAAGGTCATGTCGATGAAATTATGGGTGTGCGACATAAGACGCTTGAGATTGAAGGCGTGCAATTTCACCCTGAATCTATTTTGACAGAACATGGGCATGATTTATTACGCAATTTCCTGGATATATAATTTATAAATAGTGGCTACTTAGGAATGGGCACGAAATAAGTTGAGCAACTGGCGCAGTATTTTTATTCGTATTCAAGGCGTATAAATAGGCGCATAGCCAGCTACGTAACTATTTATACAACGCTGAAGACGGATAAAAAGACAAGCAAGTTGCTCAAGTTATTTCGTGCACATTCCTTAGGGAGCTGGAAATAAATAATCGTCCAATATTGGGCAGGATTTTTGGTGGTGTCGTCTATTAGCTGTTAATGGAAGTTACTATCAAGAAATACCCGTTA
>CAZLLL010000043.1:0-11528 GCA_964560255.1 uncultured Methylomonas sp. | reverse complement strand
CCTAAGTCTCACTTATAAATCATTATAAATGATTGTATAATTTCAAGTATTGTTCAGCACTTTTACGCCAGGAAAAGTCTTTACTCATCGCATTTTTTTGTAACCCCTGCCAGGTTTTTTTATTTGCATACAGCAACACCGCACGCTTGATTGTTTCCAGCATAGCCCCGACAGAAGGCTCATCAAAGACAAACCCAGACGCTGTTTTATCGGCGATTGTTTCTGGTAAAGCATCTACAACAGTATCAGCCAGTCCTCCGGTTCTTCTTACAATTGGTAAAGTGCCATAGCGTTGACTATACAACTGATTTAAACCACAAGGCTCAAAACGGGAAGGCATAAGAAATATATCGGAGCCAGCCTCTATTAAATGAGCCAGGTCTTCATCATAGCCGATGGTGACAGAAATTTTATCAGGAAATAAATAACTTAAATTTCGCAGTCGATGCTCGAAGCCTTTATCACCCGAACCTAACAGAGCAAATTGTACGTTGTAATGGGTCAGGCTTTCCAGACAATCCAGCACCAGATCTATACCTTTTTGGTCAACCAACCTCCCAATCAAGCCGATCAGAGGAATCGCAGGCTCTTCAGGTAGTGAATATTTTTTTTGCAATGCCAGTTTATTACCCGCTTTTTTAGTCAGCGTATTGATTGTATAGTTTTGCTCAATACGTGGATCTGTTTCAGGGTTCCATTGGTCAGTATCAATACCATTAATGATACCATTTAACTCAAGATGCCGTTGATGTAACAAGCCTTCTAAACCATAACCATATTCTGCCGTCTGAATTTCCAACGCATAATTTGGACTGACAGTAGTAATATGATCTGCACAGGCAATGCCCCCTTTGATAAAAGACAGCATATCATGAAATTCCAAAGCACCGGGATTCCATAATTGTCCAGGTAGATTCAGCTCATGAAAATCTGCTTTAGGAAACAGTCCTTGATAAGCCATATTATGTATCGTAAAAATCGTTGCAGGACGCTGAGGTTCGATGGTTAATAAGGCGGGCACCAAACCACTTTGCCAGTCATTGCAATGCACGACATCGGCTTTCCAGTCTAAATAGGCACGATCTTGAGCAATTTCCACAGCAACGCGACAAAATAAGCAAAAGCGCTGAGCGCTATCCGCCCAGGCATTGCCATATTCATCGTTATAAGGATTGCCAGGCTTACCGAAATAGTCAGGATAATCAACTAGCCAGACGATAACATTCGTACCCGGTAAGCGCGTCTCGAAAATATTAACATCACGGTTATCGACATGCACGGTACAACGATATTCTAGGTCTTCGTCAAGTTTAAGAACCTGATATTTAGGAATAACAATGCGTACATCCTGTTCGAGCTCTGTTAATGCAATGGGTAGACTACCCGCCACATCAGCTAGCCCCCCAGTTTTAATCAGAGGATGTACTTCACTACTGACAAAAAGTATTTTTTTCATAATTACAGTTTTAAGACAATGCCTGCTAAGGGAGGAATAGTTATATTAATTGATTGTTCCTGATTCATCCATGGGGTTGGTTCGCTATAGATTTGTCCATTGCCAGTGTTACTCCCTGCATAATATTCTGAGTCAGAATTAAAAATTTCAAAATAGGTGCCTGGCGCGGGCACTCCGATACGGTAGTTTTCTCGTGGTACAGGCGTAAAATTGAGTATCACCACCAGCGTTTCATTTTCAGTTTTACGCGCGTAGCTGATAATGGACTGCTCTGTGTCATGGCAGTCTATCCACTCGAAACCCTGATTATCAAAATCATGCTGAAACAGAGCAGGATGCTTAACATACATTTTATTCAAATCTTTAACCAGAGTCAGCATCCCCTTGTGGAATGCATAATCCAAGACATACCAGTCGAGCTCTTGATTAAAATTCCATTCGGTTCCCTGAGCAAATTCACAGCCCATAAAGAGTAATTTCTTACCTGGATAGGTAAACATAAAGGTGTACAGTAAACGAAGATTAGCAAATTTTTGCCACTCATCACCTGGCATTTTACTCAGCATTGAGCCTTTGCCATGCACCACTTCATCATGCGAGAAAGGCAACACGAAGTTTTCAGTAAAGGCATACAGCATACCGAAAGTAAGCTGATCATGATGATGTCGACGATGCACTGGGTCTTGTTGCATATACGATAGCATATCGTGCATCCAGCCCATATTCCACTTCATCGAAAAGCCTAGGCCACCAGTCCATGTAGGGCGTGTGACCTGTGGCCAGGAAGTAGACTCTTCGGCAATCACCACAGTTCCCGGGTGTTGTTCATGAGTGATGGTATTCAACTCGCGTAAAAAGTCGATGGCTTCCAGATTTTCGTTGCCGCCATAAATATTAGGCACCCAGTCATTTTCTTCGCGTGAATAGTCCAGGTAGAGCATGGAAGCAACGGCATCAACACGCAAGCCATCCAAATGAAATTCTTCTATCCAGAAATAGGCACTGGAAAGTAGAAAATTTCTGACTTCATTACGGCTGTAATTATAAATCAGCGTACCCCAGTCACGGTGCTCACCTTTACGTGGATCTTCATGCTCATACAGCGACGTGCCATCAAAACGGGCTAACGCAAAACTGTCTTTGGGAAAATGCGCAGGCACCCAGTCGAGGATAACGCCAATATTATGCTGATGACAATAATCAATAAAATAGCGAAAATCATCCGCATTTCCATGCCGGCTTGAGGGGGCAAAATAACCTGTGGTCTGATAACCCCATGAGGCATCCAGAGGATGTTCTGTTATCGGTAATAGTTCAATATGCGTGAAACCAAGATACTCTATATATTCCACTAATTGGTGAGCCAGGTCGCGATAACTGAGAAAATTGCCCTGCTCATCGCGCTTCCAGGAACCTAGATGAACTTCATAGATGGACATCGCTTCATTCAACCAGTTGTGATTAGCGCGCCTGTCGATCCATTGTTTGTCTTCCCACTGGTACTGATCTTCATTAATAACAAAGGATGCTGTTTGTGGACGAAATTCAAATTGTTGACCATAAGGATCCGTTTTAGTTTGAATTTGATGCGTATCGCGATTAAGGATTTCGAATTTATATTGACAGCCTGCTACAAGACCTGGAATAAAGATTTCCCAGATACCACTGTTGCTCAGGATACGCATTGGGTGACAACGACCATCCCAGTTATTGTCGTCAGAAACGACACTGACTCGTGCGGCATTGGGAGCCCAAACAGCAAATAAAACCCCCTCAATACCTTCTACATTAAGTAAATGGGCACCCAGTTTTTTGTAGATATGCCAGTGCCTGCCTTCACCAAATAAATGCTGATCGAATTCGGGAAGTTGAGAGCCAAAAGCATAAGGGTCGTAAATCTCGGAATGGTTACCTGCTTTATCTGTAATTTCAAACTGGTAATATCTTTGCAGATTTTCAGGTACCTTGTCTGTTTGAAAAAAATCTGTACCCGCGATGCGTTGCAAGGCCACTTTCTCGCCAACAATACTGACAGTTTCAGCATAAGGCAAATACGCTGTAATCGTTGTTTTAGTTTCAGAAGTATGCAGTCCCAATACCGAAAAAGGGTCATGATGCTTAGCCTCAGCTATTTTTATTAAATCAGTTGTAAGCGGATTTTTTTTTGCTGGCTTCTTCATATTTCAATACCTCAGTGTGATAGAATATTGCTATTAGTAATTTATAGTACCAAATAAAAGACGAAAAGTAATAGCCTATTTAATAAAAGAGGATATCAATGTCAAACTCAGAGCCACAACATCATGATCGTTTTGTGAGTCATTTAACACGTAATGCCATCGCCTTGATTTTAGCAGGAGGGCGTGGTTCCCGCCTAAAAAATATGACCGACTGGCGCGCAAAGCCTGCTGTCCCCTTTGGAGGGAAATTTAGGATTATCGATTTTCCTTTATCAAATTGCATCAATTCTGGAATTCGTAAAATAGGCGTTTTAACCCAGTATAAATCAGATTCTTTGATTAAACATCTACAGCAAGGCTGGGGATTTATGCGCGGTGAGTTTGGCGAATATGTTGATATCATGCCCGCACAACAACGTTTAAGTAATGAGTCATGGTATAGGGGGACAGCAGATGCTATCTACCAAAATATTGATATACTACGTGCTCGTGCACCTAATCATGTAGTCATTCTGGCAGGTGACCATATTTACAAAATGGACTATGGTGCAATGCTCGGAGACCATGTTGAACAAAATGCAGATTTAACCATCGGTTGCCTAGAAGTGTCTTTAGACGAAGCAAAAGAATTTGGGGTGATGCATGTGGATGAAAATAGACGTGTAAAAGCTTTTGTAGAAAAGCCAGAGAACCCGCCCACGATGCCGGGAAAAGATGATCGTGCTTTGGCTTCAATGGGGATTTATATTTTCAATACCGACTTTTTATTTGAGCAGTTATTGAAAGATGCGGATATTCCTGGGTCTACCCATGATTTTGGTCATGATATTATTCCAGCGGTGATTGACAATTATAATGTCAATGCCTACCCCTTTTTAGATTTACAAAGTGGCGAGCAAAGCTACTGGCGTGATGTCGGTACAATTGATGCTTATTGGTCAGCCAATATGGAATTGATTGGCGTTAAACCTGACCTTAATTTATATGATCAGACCTGGCCTATCTGGACGCATCAGGCACAAAATCCACCGGCTAAATTTGTCTTTGACGACGACGATAGACGAGGCGAGGCAATAGACTCTATGGTATCGGGTGGCTGCGTCATTTCTGGTGCGACAATCAGACATTCACTGATTTTTTCCAATGTCAGGGTTAACTCCTATACCACCGTAACGGATTCTTTGCTTTTACCAGAGGTTAATATTGCCAGGCACTGCCGTATCACCAAGGCCATTATTGAAAAAGGCTGTCAAATTCCAGAAGGAACCGTTATCGGTGAAAATCGGGAAGAGGATGAAAAACGTTTTCACGTCAGCCCAGGCGGCATTATATTGGTAACACCCGATATGTTAGGACAAAAAAGGCACTATCTTAGGTAATATGAAAATCAAACTTGTCTTGTGCTGGCATATGCACCAGCCAGAATACCGAGATCTGCAAACAGGTGAGTTTCAGCTACCATGGACTTATTTACATGTTATTAAAGACTATGTAGACATGGTAGCGCACCTAGAAGCTGAACCAGACGCTAAAGCAGTTATTAATTTTGCCCCCATATTATTGGAGCAAATTGAAGACTATGCACAGCAAGTTAATCATTACCTGCATGATCAAATTGCAATCAAAGATTCGTTGTTAGCTGCTCTGGTGATGCCTGATATTCCCACTGATGTAGAAGAAAGGTTAGAACTCATCAATCATTGCCTGCGCGCAAATCGTGAGCGGCAAATTGACCGTTACCCAGCTTTTAGTCAATTAGCTGATATGGCTGGGTGGTTGCAAGGTAATGGGGATGCCGTCAAATACATCAATTCACAATTTATTGTCGATATGCTGGTTTGGTATCACCTTATATGGATGGGGGAAACAGTCAAGTTAACGGATACAAGAATTCAGCGACTAATCGCTAAAGGGGCTAATTACACTTTCCATGAACGAACTGAAATTGTAGAGATAATAGGTGAGTTATTATCCAAAGTCATTCTTCGTTATAAAGTATTGGCTCAACAAGGACGTATTGAACTTTCTTTTACACCCTATGCTCATCCGATCATGCCATTAATGCTGGATATAAATTCAACCTTTGAGGCGATGCCTGATGCTTCGCTTCCTGAGCTGGATTCATACCCTAGTGGGGAAAAGCGAGTAAAATGGCATATTGAGCAAGGTTTAGAAACGTTTAAAGATTTTTTTGATTTTACTCCACAAGGTTGCTGGCCCTCTGAAGGTGCGGTTAGCGAAGCAACGTTGCAATTACTCGGAGAAGCGGGGTTCAGCTGGACTGCAACAGGCGGTCAGGTGCTAAAAAATAGCTTGCATATTTCCGGTGCTGCACCTGAAACAAGTGTGCATCATCCCTTTCAATTGGCCGGAACAAATATCCCTTGCTTCTTTCGGGATGATGGTCTATCAGATTTAATCGGTTTTAAATATTCTACATGGCATGCCGATGATGCTGTGGATGATTTAATACAGCATATTGAAAATATAGCATCAACTGAGTCAGCTGATAGTGTCGTTTCTATTATTATGGATGGCGAAAATGCCTGGGAATATTTTCCGGATAATGGTTATCACTTTTTAAAAGGCTTATATAAACGTCTGGCTGAGCACCCTGATATTGAACTGACGACCTTTTCTGAATGCCTGGAAAATAAAGTGGAAGTCAAACAACTGCCTAAATTGATGGCAGGAAGCTGGGTTTATGGAACTTTTTCAACCTGGATTGGTGATATTGATAAAAACCGTGGCTGGGATATGTTAGGTGACGTGAAAAAGTGCTTTGATAAGGTGTTAGCAGATAATCGGCTGTCATCAAAGCAACAAAAACAAGCTGAATTTCAATTAGCTGTATGTGAAGGATCTGACTGGTTTTGGTGGTTTGGAGACTATAACCCAGGCGAGGCTGTCAGCAGTTTTGAAAAGCAATACCGGCTAAATTTAGCCAATTTATATCAATTACTCGGTGAAGAAGTGCCTGCATACTTGTCCTTGTCTTTTACACAAGGCTCAGGTGCGCCGGCGATGGGTGGAACAATGCGTGTAGGGTCAGATTAAAGTATGGAAAAGCAGGAAGATAATTTATTAGCTCATCGACGTGCAGGCGTTTTATTACATATCACTTCATTACCGAATGAAAGAGGATCAGGAAATATGGGCCAGGAAGCCTATAATTTTGTCAATTTTCTGCATGATGCGGGTATAAAAGTTTGGCAAACTTTACCCTTAGGGGTTCCTCATGGTGATGGTTCTCCCTATCAATGTCTATCCGCACACGCGGGTAACCCCGCGTTAATTAGCCTTGATGATCTAGTAAAAAAAGGCTGGCTTCAAGAGGCAGAGAGATGTAATACCTGTCATCTGGGAGAGAACTATCTGGGAAATTATTTAATAGGTAAAGCATTGACAGGATTTAAAAACCTGGCAAATGCAGAAGAAAAACAGGAATTTTCAGATTACCGTGTTGAAAAAGCCAGTTGGCTAGATGATTTTTCTTTATTTGTTGCGCTACGTACCGAGTTTTCTGCGCAGGGTTGGAATCAGTGGCCTGAAGCGTTAAAAGAGCGTGAGGCGAGTGCCATTGATGAAGCGCGAAACCGGCTGGCTTTAGCAATAGAAATTATTCAATTTGAACAATTTGTTTTTTATAGCCAATGGATGGCTCTAAAGAAACATGCGCATGAGCAGGGTGTATTATTATTCGGTGATATACCTATATTTGTTTCTTATGATAGCTCGGATGTCTGGGCTAATCGTGAAGTTTTTAAACTGGACAAGCAAGGTAAAATGTCCGTTGTTGCAGGTGTCCCACCAGACTATTTTTCACAAACAGGGCAACGCTGGGGTAACCCCCATTATGACTGGAAATATTTAAAAAAGACCAAATTTGTTTGGTGGAATGAGCGTATGCGCAGTCAGCTGGAAATGTTTGATATCTTACGTATTGATCATTTCAGAGGCTTTGAAGCAGCTTGGGAAATCCCTGCAAATGAAGACACCGCTATCAACGGTGAATGGGTGAAAGCACCTGGAAAAGCTTTACTAAGTGCACTGACAAAAGAGTTTGGAAATATTCCATTGATTGCTGAAGATTTAGGGATTATTACCGCAGAGGTTGATGCACTTAGAACGGGGTTCAATTTACCAGGTATGAAAATTTTGCAGTTCGCCTTTGGTGATAATGATACGAATCCCTATTTACCACATAATTATGATCATAATACCGTGGTTTATACCGGAACACATGATAATGACACAACCTTAGGCTGGTATAATTCATTAAATGACCATGATAAGCACCGTGTCTACAGTTATTTAGGAAATTCACAAGTTTCCATGCCTTCTTTATTAATGGGGACTGCTTTTTCTTCGGTGGCGAATCTGGCTATAGTACCGATGCAGGATATTCTAGAATTAGGCAGTGAAGGCCGAATGAATACCCCGGGAACAACTGAAGGTAACTGGAAATGGAAATTTTTCTGGGAACAATTGACAGAAGATAAAGTGGCTCGCTTAAAGGGCTTGGTTAATATGTTTTCTCGTTAAATGCCAATTCAATTTCAATTATCGTAGAGCGGACTTCAGCCCGCAATACTAAGGAATGTGCACGAAATAAGTTGAGCAACTGACGCAGGATTTTTGTTCGTATTCAAGGCGCACACACGGCGCATAGCGAGCTATGTAACTGTTTGTGCAACACCGAAGACGGACAAAAAGACAAGTCAGTTGCTCAAGTTATATCATAAGTAATCGCTCAAAAGTTATATAACATTTTTGATCCGTAAGTACATGTATAATATGAATTCAACGCTAAAAAACTTTTGGCCATCTACTTACACACTCCTAAGTACTTAAAAGCATCATTGGAGAGAAGGAAAAACAACAAAATACAGCCATGAATGTTAATACTTGTGCCATACCCTACGTAATCACTTTGTATCAGCACTTGGCCATAGCGGACTAAAGTCCGCTCTACACAGACTATTATGACTTATTCAACTATCGAATCCTTCGTTGGCAATACCCCACTCGTTAAATTACAACGTCTTATTAAATCAGGCTCAAATACTGTTTTAGTAAAACTGGAAGGTAATAACCCCGCTGGCTCAGTCAAAGATCGCCCTGCTATCAGCATGATTAAACATGCAGAAGAACGCGGCGAAATCAAACCCGGAGATCATTTAATCGAAGCAACCAGTGGCAACACAGGCATTGCTTTAGCAATGGCAGCTGCGATTAAAGGTTATCAGTTAACTTTAATCATGCCTGATAATATGAGTACAGAGCGCCGTGCATCCATGAAAGCCTATGGTGCAGACATTATTTTGACTCCCGCTGCAGAAAGCATGGAAGGCGCAATTGATTTAGCAAGAAAAATGGCAAGTGAAGGACAGGGGCGCATCCTGGACCAGTTTTCTAATCCTGATAATCCCAGAGCACACTATGAAGGAACAGGCCCTGAAATATGGCGAGATACACAGGGGGAAATCACCCATTTCGTCAGTGCAATGGGGACAACCGGTACCATCATGGGAACTTCAAAATATCTAAAAGAACAAAATTCAGATATTCAAATTGTTGGCGTACAGCCTGCCGATGGCGCAAAAATTCCAGGTATCAGACGTTGGCCACAAGAATATTTACCTAAAATATATCAGGCATCGCGAGTTGATAGCATTATGAATATTGACCAGCCTACAGCGGAACAAACGATGCGTGATTTAGCCACTCAGGAAGGTATTTTTGCTGGCGTTTCTTCAGGAGGAGCGGTTGCAGCAGCTTTAAAGCTTGCCAAGAAAATCGAAAATGCGACTATTGTTGTCATTATCTGTGACCGGGGTGATCGTTACTTATCAACGGGGGTATATCCAGGTTAATAAACTTTATTTTGCTCAGCAAAAACTTTTGAGGCCTATTTTATCACCCAAAATATAAGGCAATGATTTATAATAATATTTTTAAATCATCACTAAAATCTCACTATCCTACACTTTTTAAAAAGGCTAAAACCCTTATAGAATAAGCTATATATGGTTTTTCAATCATTTTACCTTATAACATTTGGCTACAAACTTAATACGGGACATACTTAATATTTGTAGACTATTCGTTTAAGAACCTAGGTTGTGGATGAGGTACGAACCCCAACAAAATATCACAACTAAAGTCTGGGGTTCGTACCTAGGCTGCCGAAGTCCTGATCGTAGGCGTTAAAGCAACTTCCTCTTTTTGGATATTCCTTTTTTATCTCTACTACATATGTTTCTACGCGCCCTATTTGCTTTTTTAATGGTTCCGTGTCTCGTTGCCGGAATCATCCCCTACATAATGTCTATTTATGACCCTTTCAAAACTGAAGGAAACCTTTGGGGTTTCTTTATTTTTGCATTGGGCTGGTCAATTCTTTTATGCTGTGTAAGAGATTTTTATGTATCAGGTAAGGGTACTCTGGCTCCCTGGGATCCCCCTAAGAATCTCGTGACTATTGGTCTATATCAATATGTCAGAAACCCCATGTATATAAGTGTTATCTTTATTCTCTCAGGTTGGATTGTTATCACCGCATCACCCATCGTTTTTGGCTTTACGCTATTGTTAGCTACAGCGTTTCACTTTAGAGTGAAACTGCATGAAGAACCCTGGGCAGAAAATAGCTTTCAATCCGAATGGGAAAGCTATAAAAACCATGTACCTAGGTGGTTACCGCATCTAAAATAACGTAACCGTTCAGATCCCCTCTGTAAAGTGGGAGTTGAGGAGCCTTTTTAAATTTCCTAGTAACTCTAAGTTATGAAAAAAAATATTATTTAATTTCAATATGTTATATTTTTACATTTACCCTATGACCGAGTTTTACTAGGGAATTTAAACAGGACACGTAAAGGTGTGTATACTGCCGCCACCCACTGATTCCGCCCAAAGCTTTATCTGCTTTAGGTAACTCGCAATAAATAACCTACCCATATTGCGCAGGGTTTTTGTTTGTCTTCAAGGCATAGAAATAGGCGCATAGCAGGCTACGTAACTATTCCTATCACGCCGAAGACAGGCAAAAAGACCAGCAAGATGGGCAGCAATTCCCGCTCAGGATATTTTTTCATAAATATCAAATGGATATAAAAAATGTGTCCGTGCAAAATGTAACAGTGATATTATTGCATAATAGTTATATATTTTTTATAAGTATTTAAAGACTCAATTAACCTGATTTCAATAAAAAATTAGTCTGTTGTCATTTCGAAAGCACTTATCAATTCCAGGTCTACTCACACTAGTTCGGTCTGTTTTTTTGGCTATACCTGAACATCGTAAAAAGAAAGTTGACATATTATTATCTGATATACTGATGTCTGCATTAGCCATGTTTTCATTAAAATACTCATCGTTATTAAAATTTGATGAAGAACGTAATGAAGAAATAATACAGAGCAATTTACAAAATCTTTATGGAATAAATAAGGCACCTTGTGATACCCACATGCGAGATGCATTAGACCCAGTGGATCCTTTAGAATTACGCCCAGCCTTTAAAAAAATATTAACTGAGGTACAAAAAAATGGCAAATTAGAAGAATATAGATATTTAGATAAATATTATTTAGTAAGCGTTGATGCAACGGGGCAATATTCTTCTAATCATGTTAACTGCCCTGAATGTTGTACTAAAAATCATAAAAATGGAAATGTTAGTTATTATCATCAATTATTAGCAGCTGCTATTATTCATCCCGATAAAAAAACAGTGATACCTTTCGCACCGGAGGCGATTATAAAAGAAACTAATGCCACAAAAAATGATTGTGAATTAAATGCCTCAAAACGATTGTTAGAACATCTTAAAACTCACATTGAGCGGGTATGGTTTTATATTTTTCGATTAACTTTTAATTTTA
>CAZLLL010000042.1:0-11528 GCA_964560255.1 uncultured Methylomonas sp. | reverse complement strand
GCGAACAAAAAGACAAGTCAGAATGCACACGTTATTTGAGTCCCATTCCTAAGTAGCTCGTCTCAATGATAGTCGTTAAAAGAACTACTAGCTTTAGACGGGACAAGTTTTCAATAAGATGTAAATCAGATAGTTAACTCTACAATATTTCTTGGTATTTTCAATTGACTGTAAGGAATCAAAACTGTTTATAGAAAATAGAGCTGGACTGAATTGTCCAGTGCACATTCCATAGTCAGAGCCCCTTGATAAACGAAGACCTGGATGCATAAATATGGTTACCAGCTCAAGACAAGACAAGTTTTTAGCATAAAATAGACTGAGACAATCTTCTTCCGAACAAATATTCTCAAATATTCTGTAATACCGTCTTTCATCATACCTAGGATAAAAATAATTATTTAATATTTTTCATAGCATTCAACTGGTTAATGATTTAGATGAAAGTAAGATTTCTAAAAATACAATGGTAGAATAATAAATTCCGTTAGGGTAACTAAATATAGAGATTATTATTTCTTAGCTGAGTGCCCATAACCATTTGAATGTTAAAATTATATTTAATTACCAAAACTAAAAATGCTATGATGAAAGACGGGTAATAAGTAATTTTAAAATAATACATACCAGGCATAAAAAAGGCACCTAATAGGCACCTTTTTTACAATACAGTCATATCTTTTTTATGCTAACTTTTCTTTAATACGCGCTGCTCTACCCGACAATGCACGTAGGTAATACAGCTTAGCTCGACGTACCGCACCACGACGTTTAACCTGAATATCCCCAACTAGAGGGCTATGTGTTTGAAAAACACGCTCCACACCAATGCCATGAGAGATTTTTCTTACGGTAAAAGCTGAATTTAAACCGCGATTACGCTTTGCAATCACAACCCCTTCAAATGCTTGTAATCTCTCACGAGTACCTTCTTTTACTTTAACCTGTACAACCACTGTATCACCAGGATTAAACACTGGAATATCTTGTTTCAGCTGCTCCGCTTCTAACTGACTAATAATATTACTCATTACTGCACCTTTTAAACTTTAATTCAATTTTAAATTCTTCTAACAACATTTTCTGCTGTGCTGTTAATTCTTTCTTTAACAACAAATCAGGCCGCTTCTGCCAAGTCTGACCTAAGGATTGCTTTATTCTCCAGCGCTCTATTTGCTTATGATTACCGCTTAATAACACATCAGGCACATTTCTGCCGCCGAATTGTTCAGGCCGTGTATAGTGCGGGTAATCCAGCAGGCCTTGCATATGAGAATCTTGTCTAGCCGACTCATTATCACCTAACACCCCCGGCATCAATCTTGAAACAGCATCAATAACAACTAATGCAGCTAACTCACCGCCACTAATAACAAAATCTCCTAGCGACCACTCTTCATCACACTGATCTATAAAGCGCTCATCAATGCCTTCATAGCGCCCAGCGACCAGAATCAACTGCTCCAGAGCAACACATTCATTGATCAATTGCTGGGTAATTGGCTTGCCCTGAGGGCTTAAATACACAAGTTTTACACGCTCAGCCTTAAACGATTGTCGAGCTCTATCAACAGCATCCTTGAATGGCTGATACTTCATAACCATTCCTGGCCCACCCCCATAAGGACGGTCATCAACTGTTTTATGCTTATCAATGGTATAATTCCGAGGATTCCAGACTGATAAGTCTATAAGACCTTGCTTTATTCCACGCCCTGTCACACCATTTAATGCACTATCCAGTATCATTTGGGGAAAAATCGTGATAACATCAAAACGCATTAAAACTCTGGATCCCAGTCAACAAGCATTTCACCTGCAAGCAAATCTATATTAACTATAGTCTGTTGCTGTAAAAAAGGAATTAACCGCTCCCTTTCGCCTAAAACAACGACAACATCATTTGCCCCGGTTTCCAGCATCTGCTTAACAATACCGAAATCAACTCCATCGACTGTTTTAACATGCAAACCGATAAGATCAGCCCAATAATATTCACCTATTCTTGCCTTAGGCAATTGCTCAGAGTGTATCAGAATTTCCCAGCCATTTAAAGCGACAGCAGCCTCTCTATCATCTAGCCCTTGCAAGCAGGCAACAATGGTTTTTCCATGACACCGACCCTCGACAACTTTAACTAATTTGCTTTGCTGGCCTTTTCTTAAAGTCCAAGGTGAGTATGTCAGTATATTTTCACGTACCTCCGTATATGAATATACCTTTATCCAGCCTTTAACGCCAAAAACGCCTGAAACTTTACCGACACTAACAAGTTCATCAGTCAAGCTTATGCTGCAGCAGCTTGTTTCTTAGCGTCTTTAATTAATTTAGCAACACGCTCAGAAGGTTGCGCACCTTTTGATTGCCAATGCTCGATACGCTCCGCATCAAGTCTTAATCTTTCTTCAGAGCCTTTAGCCAAAGGGTTAAAAAAACCTAAGCGCTCAATATAACGTCCATCACGACTATTTCTACTATCTGTCACCACAACATGATAAAAGGGACGATTTTTTTGCCCACCTCTGGCAAGACGAATAACTACCATCTAAATTCCTCAAAAATTACATTTAACCAAATTTAATCCGCTTATTCTACGCGATTTAATTATTAAGTGAAGTCAAAATTTAAAAAAATGTAGTTTATTCGATTTATCAGCACTCAGAATATCATAACTGTTTTAATGAAGATACGTGCTGGACTCAAGTGTGCCGTACATGCTCTTCAGCTACCTATATGTATAGACAGGCCATTGACTACATGCGCATACCGCGCATATTACCTTTAATTCCGCGCATCATATTTGCTATATTGCCTTTTTTGAAACGCTTCATCATTTTTTGCATCATCTTGAATTGTTTCAGAACACGATTCACATCCTGTAACTCCTGCCCACAACCTGCAGCAATACGCTTTTTACGATTACCTTTAATTAAATCCGGGTAGCGTTTTTCCTGCTTTGTCATAGAGCGAACAACGGCAATCTGACGTGCTAATTCCTTATCATTAACCTGATCCTTCATTTCCTTAGGCACGTCATTAATACCTGGCAATTTATCCATCATTGCCTTCATACCTCCCATATTTTGCATTTGTTCTAACTGCTCTACAAAATCAGTCAAGTCAAATTTTTTGCCTTTTTTTAGTTTCTTAGCCAGTTTTTCGGCTTTTTCCTTATCTACTTTTTGCTCAATATCTTCAATTAGGCTGAGCACATCACCCATACCCAGAATTCTTGAAGCAACACGATCTGGATAAAAAGGCTCTAATGCATCCGTTTTTTCACCCACTCCAACAAACTTAATCGGCTTACCGGTGATATGACGAATAGACAAAGCCGCTCCGCCCCGTGCATCACCATCTGTTTTGGTTAAAATGACACCTGTAAGTGGCAACGCTTCATCAAATGCTTTAGCAGTATTAGCAGCATCCTGCCCTGTCATACTATCCACAACAAACAAGGTTTCGACTGGATTAATCGCTGCATGTAACTCTTTAATTTCAGCCATCATCTCTTCATCAATATGCAAACGACCTGCAGTATCGACAATAACAACATCTAAAAATTTCTTTTTTGCCTGCTCAATGGCATTTGTCGCAATCTCTGCTGCGCTTTGAGTAATATCCGTATCAAAAAATGTCAGTGACACGTCATTAGCAAGAGTTTCCAGTTGCTTGATCGCAGCGGGACGATAGATATCCGCACTGACCACCCCGACTGATTTCTTTTTCGTTTCTTGCAGCCAGCGGCCTAATTTGGCAACCGTTGTGGTTTTACCTGCCCCTTGCAAACCAGCCAACAAAATAATTGCAGGGGGATTTGCTTTTAAATTAAGCTCTTCATTCTGCTTACCCATAATATTTTCAAGCTCAGCCTGAACCACTTTAATAAGTGACTGCCCAGGTGAAAGACTCGTTTGCACTTCTTGCCCTAAGGCTCGCTCTTTAACGCTGTCAATAAACGCAGTGACAACGGGAAGTGCAACATCAGCCTCTAATAAAGCCATACGCACTTCCCGCATAGCATCTTTAATATTTTCTTCTGACAGACGGCCCTGGCCTCGAAGATTTTTTAAGGTTTTACCTAAACGGTCAGTTAAATTATCAAACATAATAAATATTAGAACTCAAAATTAAGCCAGTCAAGACTCACCAATGTAGCCCATGACAGCATTTAAAATTACTTTAACCGCTTATTATCCTAAAAATCACTGCAAAGGACTACATTTTATTTATTTAAGGGACAGAAATCACACTTTACTTAACATTGTTACCGATGCAACTTTTATCAATGCAAACAATTATAGGGCTACAAACTTAAGACGAAACATCCTTTATATTTATAGGCTACTTAAAAATGCAGGGCGGGCAAAGACCTTTTTTGTGTACGATCCTAAGTGACAGTGACAGCAACATCACTATCAACAAAATTTAGCCATTAGAAAGCCGCTGCCATGACCGTATGATGCATAATTAAATATCAGTCACTGTTTTTTCAGTATTGTGATCCCCCCAATTTATCAACTTTAAGCGATAGCAAGAATCACCAAACAGAACATCACGTTAATAAAAAAAAAGACTCAACCACTGATGCTTCAAGGTAAAAAATAACCTGCATCTGAATCTATATTCAATAGGCTCCTTATTAAGTTTGTAACCCTAACTTACCTACATTTTACCTCTAATATGGACAAACTTAATATTTATCTCTATAGTAACTTACGATAACCAACAGAGAACTATGGAACATTGATGACTTGTACAACTCATATACTCATTATTGATGACCTTGTTGATAATATTCAGGTTGCCATGAATATTCTTGAGGAGGATGCCTACAGCTTATCTTTTGCCACACACGGCGAAGAAGCACTAAGCCTGATAAAGCAATCATCAACGCAGTTTGATTTAATCCTGCTTGATATCATGATGCCTGGCCTGGATGGCTTTGATGTTTGCAAACGAATCAAAGATGACCCTCAGCATAAAGATATTCCGATCATCTTTTTAACCGCAAAAACAGATATAGACTCCTTTTCCCAATGCTTTTCACTAGGTGCCGTAGATTACATCAGTAAGCCATTCCAGGCAGAGGAATTACTGGCAAGAGTCAAAACACATACCGAATTGTATAAGGCAAAGCAACTGCTGCAAGAGCACAATATAGCACTGGAAACCAAAATAAAGTTTATACATAAAAGATTATTATCCGAACTTGAACATAGCCAGCACACAATGATCCATATCCTGAGCTCATTAATGGAATCGACTTCCAATGAAACAGGAAAACACATTAACAGAGTCGCTAAAATATCTGCCTTACTAGCTCAATATCATCCCTTTATGAATGATAAAGATGCAGAAACGCTATTTCATGCATCACCTATGCATGATATTGGTAAAATGACTATTCCCCTTAAAATTCTTCACAAACCGGGCCGCTACACAGAAGAAGAATTTAATATCATGAAAGCCCACACTAGCAATGCTTATGAGTTATTGAATTGCTCAGACCGAAAACTGGTAAAAGCAGCCGCTATCATCGCTAATGAACACCACGAAAAATGGAATGGCACGGGCTACCCTCACCAACTAAAAGGAGACGAAATACATATTTACGGACGCATTGTTGCAATTGCAGATGTTTTTGATGCTCTCACACATGCCCGATGTTACAAGGAGGCATGGAGCATAGAAGACGCTATCAACTATATCAAAGATCATAAAGGTACACAGTTTGACCCCGAACTTGTCGATATTTTTTTAGAACATATAGATGAATTTGTGGCTATTTCTAGGCAAAAATAAGCGCTAAATATTTCTGTTTTACTAGAATAGGTTAGCTACCATGATAACCCCTCTAAATTCTAAAGTACCTTGATCAACTTATCCTTTTCTGTATTTCTTAGGCTTATCTGGAAAGTTTTACCGTTACTTTGCATCTCCTTGTGTCAGGCTTCCTCGCCCGAAAAAATCACTTCTCAAATCAGCCTGACCTCTAGCGAACAGGCATGGATTAAAGCACACCCTGAAATACGAGTCGGCGGCAGTCCTGACTGGACCCCTTTTAATTTTGTAGATAACAATGGTCAATACAGTGGTATCGCAAATGATTACTTAAAATTAATAGCGCTTAATACTGGTTTAACATTGACTGTTTCCATAGACCTGTGGAAACACAATTTAAAAAAAATACGTAACCAGGAAATTGATCTTTTAGGATCCGCTTATTATACCGAGGAACGTAGCCACTACCTCACCTATTCATCACCTTATTTTGAAGTACTGGATTATTTCTTTATTCGCGATGACCTTGATGTGCATACTCTGAGCGATCTAAATGGGAAAAGAGCTGCCATTCCGCAAAGCTACGCACACATTGGACTATTAAAAAAACACTTTCCAGAAATACAAATTATCCTCGTGGACACGTTTGGTAGTGCCATTGATGCTGTTTTGGAAAATCGTGCAGATATGCTGTATGACACATACGGCGCTCTAAGCCACACACTCGAAAAAGAAGGTATCAATACGATTATTCCGTTTAAATCCACGCGCAATATAATAGGTCAAAACCCGATTCATATCGTCACCCGAAAAGACAGCCCTGAATTAGCAAGTATTATCCAAAAAGGTTTGAATGCAATTACTCCTCA
This sequence comes from uncultured Methylomonas sp., assembly GCA_964560255.1. Taxonomy (GTDB): domain Bacteria; phylum Pseudomonadota; class Gammaproteobacteria; order Methylococcales; family Methylomonadaceae; genus Methyloprofundus. The sequence continues at coordinate 4,875 of CAZLLL010000042.1, read as the reverse complement.
GGAACAACGAAACATTTATACCAAGTGGCTAGGCGACACACCTACCAGAGCTAATGAAAGTCTACAACTAACTATTCAGGAACGAGACTGGATTAAAAAGCACCCCATTATTCGTTATGGTGCTGAAAAAGACTGGGCTCCCTATGATTTTGTTAGCGAGACCGGCCTTCATACAGGTTTAACTTACGAGTATCTGCAATTAGTCAGCCAAAGCAGCGGCATTCAATTTGAATCAGTCATAGACGATTGGGACAATTTACTGCAGAGAATAAGGCGACAAGACATTACTCTATTACCTGCTATATACTTTTCTACAGACCGCAGTCAATACCTGACATTCACTCAGCCTTATCTGTCAATTTTTGATTATTTTTTTATCCACGAAGATATTAAGGCAGAAACTCTCAATGACCTTAATGGCAAAACAATCGCCATTCCAAGAGGCTATACCCACTTAAACACTCTACAGCAGCACTATCCACAACTCGTCATACTACAAACAGCTAATTTAATGAGCGCGATTCAGAGCGTTATTGAAAGAAAAGCCGATATTCTTCTTGAGTCTTATGCTGTCATAAATTACCAATTAAAAAAAAATGGCATCTCTACTATTCGCCCCTTTAAACCTTTAGGTAGTGATACAAAAATGAATTTGCATATGGCAGCTCAGCAAAACCAAGGTATATTGATAAGCATTTTGAACAAGGCATTAAATGCCATTTCTGAATCTGAAAAAAATACTATATATAATAAATGGTTAACATTCCAACCGATAAAAGAAACAAAGCATATTCAACTGAGCACAGCAGAACAAAAATGGTTAGCAAATCACCCCGTAATTCGTTTTACTGGCGATCCAAACTGGTTACCTTATGAAGCATTTAATAAACAAGGTGAATATATTGGCATTGTTGCAGAACACCTGAAACTAATAGAGCATATACTCGGTATTAAAATTAAAATAGTCCCTGTTAAAACATGGCCAGAAGCCGTCGCTAAAGTAAAACGTGGAGAGATTGACATACTTTCCGAAACTCAGGATTCAGACCTACAGTCTCTTTTACGTTTTACGCAACCCTATATTTCAAGTCCCATCATTATTGTTATGAAGAATGATGAACATTACGTTGATAATATTGCTCAGATTGAACAAAGAAAAATCGCATTGATTAAAGATTATGGCTATATACCAAAAATCATTAAAAAATATCCAGATATTCATTTTTTAAGTGTTGCCACTATTCAGGAAGGGCTCACAGCCGTATCCACTGGCAAGATTGATGCTCTAATAGCCACTCTGGCCCAGGCAAGCTACCATATACCTGAACTCGGCATCAACAATGTCCGAATTGTTGGCAAAACTGAGTTTACGACTCAGCTTGCTTTCGGTATGCGCAAAGAATTTGCACCCTTGCTTGCTTTGTTTAATCGTGCACTGAATTCAATTAGCCAAAGCGACAAGCAACGTATCTATAATCAATGGGGGAAAACCAGATATACTGCCAAAATTGACTATATCCTGCTTATTAAAATAGCGGGCGGGGTTCTATTGCTATTTGCCCTGTTTATCTACTGGAACTGCAAACTAGCAAAAGAAATAACACTCAGAAAAAAACTTGAAGCTCAAACACAAGCTCTTATAGACAATATTCCCTTACAAATACTGGTATCCACTTACGATGGATATTTACTCACTGCAAACCCTAAGGCATTAAGCGTTTATCAAATTCAGCAAAATAATTTTAGCAATATTAACCTGGCGGATTATTATCACGACCCTAAGGAGCGCGAAGCTGTATTTAAAAAATTGGCTGAGGACGGACAAGTGGAGCAAAAAATCATCCAGTTTATACAGACTGATGGCTCTCTGCGATCCATGATGATCTCTATTATTCCCATCAACTATCAGCAACAAAAAGCCTTGTTAACGATTGCCGTCGATATGACAGAACGCATTGAAATGGAAGCTGCGTATAAAAAAGCCAAGGAATCAGCTGAAGTAGCCAACCGTGCAAAATCTGAATTTCTCGCCAATATGAGCCATGAAATACGCACGCCAATGAATGCCATTATCGGCTTTACTGAATTATTATATGACCAAATAGAAGACACTAAGCTTAAATCGTTTGCTCAAACCATTCAGTCAGCAGGCAAAAACTTACTTACTCTGATCAACGACATTCTGGATTTATCCAAAATTGAAGCGGGAAAACTGCTGATTACTAAAACGGCCTGCAATCCACATGATATATTTTCCGAATTAAAGGAGATATTCAGTATAAAGATGCACCAGAAAAATATTGATTTTATTTTCGATATTGACCCAGCCATTCCAACCAGTTTACAACTTGATGCAACACGCCTACGACAAGTACTCTTTAATTTAGTCGGTAATGCTGTCAAATTTACAGAACAAGGCACTATTCTATTAAAGGTTTGCTGTTTAAATGAAAATGCAATTCAAAGCAAACTGGACTTACTAATAGCCGTTAAAGACACTGGGACCGGTATTGCTGAAGATCAACAGCAGCTTGTTTTTCAGAATTTCGAACAATCCAGCGGTCAAGATGCCAACAAATATGGTGGCACTGGGTTAGGGTTGTCAATCAGTAAGCGCTTAGTAGAATTGATGGGAGGTCAGATTCTGTTGCATAGCCAACTCGGACAGGGCTCGACCTTTACGATTAAACTACTCGATGTCAATATTGCTTCACTTGCACCGGAGACAGTCACAGAAAACTCAAAATTAAATACTTTCGAGCATTTTCTTCCTGGAAATATACTTATTGCAGACGACATAAAAGATAATCAAGACCTGTTACTTGCACTTTTTGCAGAGTCAAAACTGCATGCAGTGGTCGCAAAAAATGGGCAGGAAGCAGTTGAACTTTGCCAGCAACAATCGTTTGATCTAATCCTGATGGATATCCATATGCCGGTAATGAATGGTTATCAGGCTGCAGAAAAAATTAAATCTTTTACCAATATTCCGATACTCGCACTCACTGCATCAGTCATGAAAGATGAATTCGATCAAGCAAAAAGTGAACACTTTGCAAGCTATTTAAGAAAACCGATGCTAAAAGCAGATCTGATTAGTGAATTATCTAAATTTCTACCCACTGAAGAAATGGCAGTAGATGAAAATACTGCAAAAGAGACCTCTTTAACAATTTCTGATTCTGATAGAGAACACCTCCCCTATGCCCTAAAGAAACTGAGCAAGCTCGCTAAACAGCACAAGATGATCAGCAAAAACAATAATATCTCAGAAATCAATCACTTTACCAACCTGTTACTGGAAGTGACAAAAGAATATCCAGTTTCGATAATCCAAGACTATGCAGAACAATTAAAAACGGCTACAAACAATTTCGATATTGCAATAATTAAACAGTCTTTAAATGCCTATCCACGATTAATCAATCAACTTGAGCAACTTAAGAGCACGAAATAAACTGAACAAAAATACTGCGTCATAATTGCACAACTTATTCAATTCCCATTCCTAAGTACTAGCATACTCCAGAACCAGACCTATAAAAATAGTCAAGCCAAAGTAATTACTATTTAAAAAGGCTTTAAAGCAGTCGGCTTTATCACGATAAAAAATCAGTTTTTGTTGGTATATAAAAAAACCACTGGCAGTCATCAATACACAATAATAAAGCCATGACAGCCCTTGCATACGCCCTACCTGCGCCAATAACAACAAAATAATAATTTGTAATATTGCCATAATTTGACGATCTTTATCGCCAAATAAAATAGCCGTGGATTTCACCCCAATCTTTAAATCATCCTCTTTATCAACCATAGCATACATCGTGTCATAAACTAGTGCCCAAATCACAACGGCCAGGTACATCACCCAGGCAACAGATGGGATTTCATTTATTTGTGCTGCAAATGACATCGGGACGGCCCAACCAAAAGCTATACCCAGATAAGCTTGGGGTAATTGTGTATAGCGCTTCATAAAGGGGTAACTTGCAGCTAAAAAGACACCCGCAAAAGACAGCATAATGGTGTAATTATTAAGTAATAATACCATTAAAAATGCACTAAGACATAACACGGCAAACACAATCAATGCTTCTGTAGGTGATACTTTTCCAGCGGCTATCGGTCTTAGTTTTGTGCGCTCGACATGCGGATCAAAATCCCTGTCTGCATAATCATTAATAACGCATCCCGCCGCACGCATCAGTACAACACCACAACAAATAACGGTTAGCACCAGTACATCAGGTTGCCCGTCGCTTGCCACCCAAAGCGCCCATAATGCGGGCCATAATAAGATGAGTATGCCAATTGGCTTATCAAACCGAGCTAATAGCCAGTACTGTTGTAAGCTTTCTATAACATTTTTTTTATTCACACTATCAACTCGTAAAATCAATCATTTCAATTAATTAGCTTATTAAACTTCATAAATCACATGAAATTTAAAAAAAATATTTGGCAACTCTGTAAAAGTGTATTATTATAAATATAAAGTACTTGTAATTTATGATCTTACAAAGACTACTTAATGTAATTTTTTATAACCTGAATCAGGGTGTACTTATGTTTCATATCGTTAATAACTTCCCCATTCAACACTCTTTTTTAGCAACAACTCACTCAGGTGATACCGTTATTCTCAAGGATGATGCTGTCTATGCAGCCAAACAGGGCAACCTGGAAGAGTATCTGACCAAAAGAGCTTTTTCTCATCTTAATCTTTGCGTGAACAAGGCAGATTTATTACAGCGCAATATATCTAAAAACGAACTCATTCACGGGGTTGCTGTGATTGACGGTATTGATGAATACCAAGAGTACCTTGCCCAAAATATGCTTGTAAAATCTTATAATTAATACCTCTAAGGA
>CAZLLL010000041.1:0-11678 GCA_964560255.1 uncultured Methylomonas sp. | reverse complement strand
GAATACGAACAAAAATCCTGCCCAATATTGGACGATTATTTATTTCCAGCTCCTTGAGTTCATAAAAAGCTAAAGCTTTTTAACGCCTGAATTAAATATTAGAAAGTGCAAGCTATTTTTAAAACTATTTGAAGGATGTCTATACAATGCACCTTATTTATTATATGCAAGCATCTATTATAGGTGAGTAGTACTCGTATAAATTAATAGACAGACTGGCGGACTCAAGTTCGTTCTACATAAAATAATAAATCAAATATGACAATCAACAACTGGAAAGTTCAACCTTCTGAAGTTTTAAATGCATCACCGGTAATGCCGGTAATGGTAATCCAGGATGCAGCAGATGCTGTGCCTTTGGCGAGAGCATTAATGGCGGGTGGCATTAAGGTACTGGAAATTACCTTGCGTACTGCGGCTGCAATGGACTCCATTAAAGCGATTAGCCAGGAAGTTGAAGGGGCTTATGTGGGGGCGGGGACGATTACTACGCCAAAGCAATTACAGGCTGTTGCAGATGCTGGCGCAGTGTTTGCCATTAGCCCGGGCTTAACCCCCAAGCTTTTAACCGCAGCAAACAACAGTGAGATTGCATTAATCCCCGGTATTGCTTCAGTTTCAGAACTGATGCTAGGGATGGAATATGGTCTGGATCATTTTAAGTTTTTTCCAGCAGAAGCGGCGGGAGGTATTCCAATGCTAAAAGGAATCGCTGGGCCTATTCCACACATTACATTTTGTCCTACTGGAGGCATTTCACTCAGTAATTATAATGATTATCTGGCACTTAAGAATGTTGCCTGTGTGGGTGGATCCTGGCTAGTACCTGCTGATGCAGTGAAGAATAAAAATTGGGCTGCTGTGACCGCACTGGCCAAAGCAGCGGTTGCTAATGCAAAAAGGTAAATAATACCACCGAGAGTGGGCAAGGTTTTTTTGCCCACTCATTATTATCGCACCACAATGGTGGGCAGGAAAGCGTTGCCCACCCTACAATAGTTTTTATGTAACCGTTCATTCCCCTTTGTAAAATGGGAGTTGAGGAGCCTTTTTCTAATAAAACCTCCCCTAACTCTTTCTTGATAAGGAGAGGGGCTGAGCAGTTACGTTTTTATAGTGCTTATGCTGGCACAATACAAAAATCGCAGGAGTATGGGATGAGTAATGGTTTAAATGCCAATATGTTAGATCAACTTGATATAGATCCGGAAGAAACCAAAGAATGGCTTGAAGCCCTTGGTGCTATTCAAGAACACGAGGGTAATGAGCGTGTCCAGTTTATTATTGGTCAGCTGGTTGAAATGGCAAGACAATCAGGTGCGGCAATCCCTTTTAGTGCCAATACTGCTTATATTAATACTATACCTGTTGAGCAACAGCCAAAATTCCCAGGTATGACCACGATAGAGCGAAAAATTCGCGCTTATGTTCGCTGGAATGCGATGATGATGGTGTTAAGAGCCAATAAAAAGACCAATGTTGGTGGGCATATTGCTAGTTTTGCATCGGCAGCCACACTTTATGATGTTGGGCATAATCATTTCTGGCGAGCAGCGACTGAAGAACAGGGTGCTGATATGGTTTTCGTACAGGGACATTCCTGTCCGGGTGATTATGCGCGTGCTTATTTACTAGGGCGCTTTCCGGATGAACAAATGGATCAGTTTCGTCAGGAAGTGGGCGGCAATGGGCTTTCTTCTTACCCTCACCCCTGGCTAATGCCGGACTTTTGGCAATTCCCTACTGTGTCTATGGGGCTAGGCCCCATCATGTCCATATACCAGGCACGCTTTATGCGTTATATGCACAGTCGTGGTTTAGCAAAAACAGAAAACCGTAAGGTCTGGGCTTTTCTGGGCGATGGCGAGACGGATGAGCCAGAAACATTGGGCGCTATTACCATGGCGGGGCGTGAAAATCTGGATAATCTGGTTTTTGTGGTGAACTGTAATTTGCAACGTCTTGATGGGCCTGTGCGCGGTAATGGCAAGATTATTCAGGAGCTGGAAGGCAGTTTCCGTGGAGCTGGCTGGAATGTTATCAAAGTTATCTGGGGGCGTTATTGGGATGCCTTGTTAGCCAAAGATAAAGAGGGCTTGTTAATGAAACGCATGATGGAGTGCGTGGATGGTGATTATCAAACCTATAAATCTAAAGATGGTGCTTATGTACGAGAACATTTCTTTAATACAGCTGAATTAAAAAAACTGGTTGAAGAATATACTGATTGGGATATCTGGACGCTGAATCGCGGTGGACACGATCCGATTAAAGTTTTTTCTGCCTATCAGGCGGCTGTACAACACAAAGGACAGCCCACCGTTATTCTAGCCAAAACCATTAAAGGTTATGGCATGGGGGATTCTGGTCAGGCTCAGAATACCAGCCATCAGCAGAAAAAAATGAGTATTAAATCGATTACTAATATACGTGATCGCTGGCATCTCCCTGTCACAGATAAAGAAATCGAAGACTTGCCGTATTTAAAATTTACTGAAGATTCCGAAGAATATAAATATATGCAGCAGCGTAGAACTGACCTAGGAGGTCATATTCCTGCGCGTAGACAAAAATCAGACGCTTTGGAAATTCCAGAGTTGAGTGCTTTTCAGACAATACTGGATGGTACGAAAGCAGGACATGGTATTTCGACCACGATGGCCTTTGTCAGGATTCTTAATGTATTGGTCAAAGACAAAAAAATTGGCGAGCGTATTGTGCCGATTGTGCCTGATGAGTCGCGTACCTTCGGTATGGAAGGCATGTTCCGTCAGCTAGGTATCTGGTCACAAGTGGGGCAGTTGTATACACCGCAAGATGCCGAGCAGTTAATGTATTACAAAGAAGATAAGGCGGGGCAGGTGTTACAGGAAGGTATTAATGAAGCGGGGGGGTTGTGTGACTGGATAGCGGCAGGAACATCCTATTCAACACATAACGTACCGATGATTCCTTTCTTTATTTACTATTCCATGTTTGGTTTTCAGCGTGTCGGGGATTTAATCTGGGCTGCTGCTGATCAACGTACACGTGGGTTTTTGCTGGGCGGAACGGCGGGAAGAACGACGCTGAATGGTGAAGGCTTACAACATGAAGATGGTCATAGCCATTTAATGTCGTCAACGATACCTAACTGTATTTCCTACGATCCGACTTTCGGCTATGAGTTAGCGGTGATCATTCATGACGGCTTACGTCGTATGTATGCTGAGCAAGAAGATGTGTTCTATTATATCTCGGTGATGAATGAAAATTATGATCAACCACCCATGCCAGAGGGTGCGGAGCAAGATATTTTAAAAGGTATGCATTTGTTTCAATCCGGTATTAGTCGTAAGAAAGTGCCTAAAGTACAATTATTAGGTTCTGGCACTATATTTTGTGAAGTAATGGAAGCCGCTAGTTTATTGCGTGAGGACTGGGGCGTTGAAGCGGATCTTTGGAGTTGCACCAGTTTTACTCAATTAGCACGTGATGGCGTTGCGTGTGAGCGTTGGAATCGTTTGCATCCTACTTCTAAAGCTCGCATACCACATGTGCAAAAATGTATTACTAAGGTAGATATTCCCATCATTGCTGCTACGGATTATATGCGTACTTTTGCGGAGCAAATTCGTCCGTTTATCAAAGCAGAATATACGGTATTAGGAACTGATGGCTTCGGTCGTTCAGATACGCGTGAAAAATTACGTGGGTTCTTTGAAGTGGATCGTTATCATGTCACCATTGCCGCACTGAAAGCTCTGGCGGATAAAGGCGAATTTGAGGCGGCGAAGGTCAATGAGGCGATTGAAAAATATAATATAGATGCAGATACCATTGCGCCTTGGTTAATCTAACAAAAGAAGTTTATTATGACGCTATTAACAGAAGTAAAAGTGCCTGATGTCGGTGATGTGGCTGATATTGATGTTATTGAGGTATTAGTACAAGTAGGCGATGTGGTCGCAGAAGAACAAGCGCTTGCTGTATTAGAAACGGATAAGGCCAGTATGGACTTGCCTTCTAGTGCGGCAGGCGTTGTCAAGTCAGTGCATGTCAGTGTGGGTGATAAGGTTTCTGAGGGCTCGCTAGTTGTTATTGTTGAGGCAGGAGCGGCTGGAGTCGTGGATGATGCACCGATTGCCGATGAAGAACTTAACGTTATTAGTCCTGAGCCGGTAGAAGTACTGGCGGCTGTGGCAATGACGGTCAGTATTATTGAGATCAAAGTACCCGATGTCGGCGATGTGGCTGATATAGATGTGATTGAGGTTTTAATTCAAACCGGTGATAGCGTTGAAAAAGAACAGACTTTAGCGGTTTTAGAAACCGATAAGGCGAGTATGGATCTGCCATCGACTGAGGCGGGTATTGTTAAAGATGTATTTGTTAAGGTCGGTGATAAAGTCTCGGAAGGTGCTTTAATTATTAGCCTTGAAGTACAATCTGAGGCAGTTTCCGCGCCTGTCACGGCCGTTAAAGAAGAGCCTAAAGCCGTCGCTGCAACTGCTGTTCCGGCAAAACAAAATGCTGCTGCCAGTCCTGTAAGTATACCCGTTGCAAATCAAACAGGTAAACTGGCACATGCCAGTCCAAGTGTCCGCTTATTTGCCCGTGAATTAGGCGTGGATATTAGCCAGGTCACTCAGGGGAGCGGGCGTAAAGGGCGTATCCTAAAAGAGGATGTCAAAAATTTTATTAAAAAAGTAATGACATCAGGATCAGGAATACCAACACAAGGTGGGGCGGGCATTCCACCTATTCCGGCAATAGATTTTACAAAGTTCGGTGAAGTTGAAGAGAAGAAATTAAGTAAAATTCAGCGTCTAACAGGCCAGAACTTAAGCCGTGTCTGGTTGAACCTACCGTTAGTCACTTATCATGATGAAGCCGATATTACTGAAATGGAAGCATTTCGTAAAGCTTTAAATACTGATAAGTCGATTGATTATAAAGTCACCGGGTTAATTTTTATTGTTAAGGCCTTAGTGGCTGCAATGCAACAATTTCCGAGTGTCAATAGCTCTTTATCACCTGATGGCGAGTCGTTAATTCTGAAAAAATACTTTAATGTCGGGATTGCAGTGGATACACCAAATGGTCTGGTTGTGCCGGTCTTAAAAGGTGTTGATAAGAAAGGTATTGCTGAACTGACGCGGGATTTATCGGCCTTAAGTGAAAAAGCACGTAATGGTAAATTATTACCTGCCGATATGCGCGGCGGCTGTATTACAATTTCTAGTTTAGGCGGGATCGGTGGTAAAGCCTTTACACCGATAGTGAATGCACCTGAAGTGGTGATATTAGGCGTTACTCGTTCAGAAATGAAGCCCGTCTGGAATGGTGCTGAATTTGTCCCCAAATTGATGCTACCACTTGACTTAACCTATGATCATCGCGTGATTGATGGTGCGGAAGGGGCACGGTTTATGTCGACATTGATTAAATACTTAGGCGATATTCGCCGCTTGATACTATAGGAAGATAAGAATATGACAGATGTTATTCATGCGGAAGTCCTGGTTTTAGGTGGTGGCCCGGGGGGGTATACAGCAGCATTTCGTGCGGCGGATTTAGGTAAGCAGGTTGTTTTGGTTGAAAGGTATCCTGTCTTAGGTGGAGTTTGTTTAAATGTCGGCTGTATTCCGTCCAAGGCTTTATTGCATGTAGCGCAACTTGTACATGAGGTGGAGCATTTTGAAAAACATGGCTTAAGTTTTGGTAAACCCGAATTTGATCTGGATAAAATCAGAGGCTGGAAAGAGGGCGTTACTAAAGCTTTGACAAGTGGTCTGGCGGGTTTGGCAAAGCAACGTAAAGTTAAAGTTGTACACGGTGTTGGGCGGTTTACCACAGCAAATGCAATGGACGTTGTATCCGATTTGGATACGCAAAACATTACCTTTGATAATGCGATTATTGCTGCAGGGTCGCAGGTGAATAAAATCCCCGTATTTCCTAATGACGATCCTCGCTTAATGGATTCGACGGATGCATTAAATATGCAGGATGTTCCTAAAAAATTGCTGATTGTTGGCGGCGGGATTATCGGTCTGGAAATGGCGACAGTTTATCATGCACTAGGTTCTGAAATTAGCGTTGTTGAACTTATGGCTCAGATTATCCCCGGTTGTGATAAAGATCTGGTCACGCCCTTGCAGCGACGAATTAAAAAGCAATATAAAAATATCTGGTTAAACACTAAAGTTGCCAGTATTGAACCGCAAGAAGATGGACTAAAAGTTACTTTTGATGGTGATAAAGCACCTGAAATAGAGGTGTTTGATAAGGTGCTGGTCGCTATCGGGCGTAAACCTAATGGACTATTAATTGGTGCTGAAAAGGCGGGGATTAATGTCGATGAACGTGGTTTTATTGCCGTTGATAAGCAACAAAAAACGAATGTGCCGCATATTTTTGCTATCGGTGATATAGTCGGTAACCCAATGTTAGCGCATAAAGCCGTTTATGAAGGCAAAATTGCCGCTGAAGTGATCGCAGGGCATAAATCCGCTTTTGATGCTTTAACCATTCCATCGGTTGCCTATACTGACCCAGAAGTTGCATGGATGGGATTGACTGAAAATCAGGCAAAAGATCAGGGTATTACTTATGATAAAGGAGCTTTTCCGTGGGCTGCCAGTGGTCGTTCTTTGAGCTTGGGTCGTAATGAAGGCTTGACTAAAGTGCTTTGTGATCCTGATACCGGGCGTATTTTAGGTGCAGGTATGGTGGGCCCTAATGCGGGTGAGTTAGTCGCCGAAGCGGTATTGGCTTTGGAAATGGGTGCTGATGCGGAAGATGTGGGTTTGACTATCCATGCACACCCGACACTGTCTGAAACCTTTGCTTTGGCGACAGAAATGATTACTGGGACGATTACGGATTTGTATGTTAAAAAAGATAAAAAGTAAGCTTTAAAGTTTAAGCAGACGAATAAAATCTCCCTATCCCCTAGGAATGGGAATTGAATAAGGGAGCTGGAAATAAATAAACGTCCAATATTGGGCAGTATTTTTGTTCGTATTCAAGGCGTAGTAACAGGCGCATAGCGAGCTACGTAACTGTTTTCGCAACACAGAAGACGAACAAAAAGACAAGTCAGTTGCTCAAGTTATTTCGTGCACGTTCCTTACCTAGGCTTCTTCAATTTTGGATGGAGTAATTGTCGAGCGGACTTTAGTCCGCTATGAGATAATAAAGTGGCGTGAATGGCGGACTAAAGTCCGCTCGACAGCATTATCATACCCGATTGCTGAATAGCCTGTCGCAATTCCAATCCCTTCGTTTATTCTTACCCCAACTTACCTATTATGCAAAAGTTCTTGTTTGTTTTACTGTTTTTTATATCATTATCCAGCAGTTTTTTTGCACAGGCTAAAATAAAAGACCAGGTCGCTGTTGATAAATTTATTAATATAATGGTGACTCAGCACCAGTTTGAACGCACTAAACTGGAAACACTCTTTAAGTCTGTAGAGATTAAATCCCACATTATCGAAGCCATACAGCGTCCGGCAGAAGGGATATCATGGTATAAATATCGTAAAATTTTTATACAGAAAAAGCGCATACAGGATGGTGTTAAATTCTGGAAAAAGAATCAGCAAAGTTTAAGCGCAATGCAGCAGCAATATGGTCTACCAGAAGAAATTATGGTGGCTATTATTGGGGTAGAAACTTTTTATGGCACACGCACAGGGGGGCATAGAGTGATTGATGCCTTGGCTACTTTGGGTTTTGCCTATCCTAAACGTAGCAAGTTTTTCTTAAGTGAACTGGAGCATTTTTTGCTTTTGTGCCGTGAAGAGAAAATGAGTCCTTTAGAGCCTGTTGGTTCGTATGCGGGGGCGATGGGAATACCGCAGTTTATGCCGAGTAGTTATCGTCATTATGCGGCTGATTTTGATGGTGATGCAAAGCGTGATATCTGGAACAATCCAGCAGATGCTATCGCGAGTGTGGCTCATTATTTTGCTAAACATCACTGGCAGCCAGGTGAGGCTATTGCTTTTCCGGTGACTGCAATAGGTGAGCAATACAAAAAAGTTCTGACTAAGGGGTTAAAGCCAGATACTAGTGTCGCACAACTAAAAAAGTATAAATTGCAAATACCAGCACAAGTACCTGCAAATGAAAAAGTTAAATTATTAAGCTTTGAGCAAAAAACAGGTAATGATTTGTGGATTGGTTTGGAAAACTTTTATGTGATTACCCGTTATAACCACAGTAGTTTATATGCAATGGCTGTTTTTCAGTTAAGCCAGGCAATAAAAGAACAATATGAAACAAAAATAAATGAATAAACTGCTTTTTCTATCCTGCATCGTTTTATTAGTTGGCTGCGCTAAACAGGAAAAGGTAGCCCCGGTTGTTGTTATTGATGGAAAACCAGATACAGTTACTATAGATATAGCGGCTATTGCAGATGCTGTGCCTCAATACGAACCTTGGTTAGATTCAGTAAATCCAAATAACTATGAAGTTTTGGGTAAGACATATCAAGTTTTAGTGGATAACAAAAGCTTTAAGCAGCAAGGCATAGCATCCTGGTATGGAACTAAATTTCATCAAAAAAAAACGGCAACAGGTGAGGTTTATGACATGTTTAAAATGACTGCAGCGCATAAGACCTTGCCTATACCTAGTTATGTTCAGGTGACTAGTTTAGACAATCAACGTAGTGTTATTGTTAAAGTGAATGATCGTGGGCCTTTTCATCCACATCGAGTGATTGATCTGTCCTATGCAGCAGCGGTAAAACTAGGGATAGACAAGGCTGGGACAGGCTTTGTAGATATTATTGCTATTCAGCCAGGTGATGTTAAAGTAACGAACCCTTCTGTAGTACTTAAGCAAGTCTACTTTCAAATAGGTGCTTTTACGCATATTGAAAATGCAATACTGTTACAGGAAAAGCTAAGCCACGCTGAATTGACAAAAAATAGAATAGTATCCAGTAATACGCCTGATAGCGCATTGTTCAAACTGCAGGTTGGCCCTATTTCGTCAGTTATTGAAGCCGATGATATCAGTCTGAAATTAAAACAAATGGGGATGGAGAATGGACATTATATTTCCGAATGAGAACTTAGGGAGATGGAAACAAATAATCATCCAATATTGCGAGTCTTTTTGTCCGTCTTCTGCGTTGTAGCAACCGTTACGTAGCCAGCTATGCGCCTATTTCTACTCATGGAAGACGAACAAAAATCCTGCGTTAGTTGCCCAACTTATTTCGTGCTCATTCCTTAGCAATGCATGTTATAATTTTTCCAATTTACAGATTAGATTCCCTGATTTATGTCTCTAAAAATACAATATAATTTTTTGAAAAATCTAAAATTAGTCTTATTAACCCTTCTCGTATTGCCACTGACCTCGCTTTATGCGGAAAGTGAAATTCTGATTCCTGCACCACCGCGTGTGGCAGCAAGTAGTTATTTTTTACAGGACTTTGATAGTGGTCGAATACTAGCGGAAAGAGACGCAGATGTCGTATTGCCTCCGGCGAGTTTAACTAAAATCATGACAGTGTATATCGCTTTTCGTGAGCTGAGCAGTCATCGCTTGAGTCTTGATGAGCTGGTAACGGTGAGTGAAAAAGCCTGGCGCACACCAGGTTCTAAAATGTTTATTGAAGTGAATAAACAGGTGAAAGTTGAAGATTTATTAAAAGGTATTATTATTCAATCGGGAAATGATGCCAGTGTGGCTTTGGCAGAGCATATTGCAGGAAATGAACGAACTTTTGCGCAACTGATGAATCAACATGCACAGCGTTTGGGCATGAGTAGTACTCACTATATGAATGCAACCGGTTTGCCTGTCCCTAATCAGCATTACACGACAGCAAGGGACTTAGCGGTTTTAACCCGTGCAGTCATTCGTGAGTTTCCTGATTATTATCGTTGGGATTCGGAAAAAGAATTTACTTATAACAAAATTACTCAACAGAATCGTAATACATTATTATGGCGTGATGAGTCAGTAGATGGCGTTAAAACTGGGCATACTGATGAAGCAGGATATTGTTTAGTGGCTTCTGCCAAACGCGAACAAATGCGCCTGATCTCTGTCGTATTAGGCACTAAAAGTAAAAGTGCTCGTGCCAATGAAAGCCAGACCTTATTAAATTATGGTTTCCGATTTTTTGAAACGCATAAATTATATGATGCGTATACAGAGTTAACCACCGCCAAAGTATGGAAAGGGGCCAGTGATACAGTGAGTTTAGGGGTGGCAGAAGACCTGTATGTCACTATATCCAGAAGGCATTATAAAGAAATGAAAGCGGTGACCAGTGTGGATGTCAATATTTTGGCTCCGTTACAGGCTGGTGATCAACTAGGCGCTGTAAAGGTAACGTTGCGTGATAAGGTAGTCAGTACTATGCCATTAGTTGCTCTAGGTGCTGTGGAAAAAGGCAGCTTTTTACAGCGGGCCTATGATTCAGCCTTAATGCAACTGCAATAAAGCCATGGATGATAAGCATATTTATTTAAATGGTGAGTATATCCCTTTATCAGAGGCGAAGGTTTCGGTTTTGGACCGAGGGTTTTTGTTTGGTGATGGCGTATATGAGGTTATTCCAGCCTATTTCGGTAAGTTATTTTGTTTAGATGCGCATTTACAGCGTTTAAGAAATAGTCTTGATGCGATACACTTAAATGTTCCCTTTAATTCGGAACAATGGCTGGAAATTCTACAGCCGCTATTAATTGAAGGTGAAGCACAATATGTTTATTTGCAAATAACGCGTGGTTTTGCAGATAAAAGAGATCATGCGTTTCCAGAGCCAACTAAGCCAACAATTTTTGCCATGTGTTCGGCAATTGTGCCTTTTGCTCTGGGACAAGGTATTAAGGCAATCACTCTTGATGATACTCGCTGGGCTTTATGCCATGTTAAAGCGACCACCTTATTAGGAAATGTTTTATTAAGACAGCAAGCTGTAGAGGAAGGCTGCGCAGAAGCGATCCTTATTAAAGATGGGTATGCAACAGAAGGGGCTGCCAGTAATATTTTTGTAGTGATAGATAAGGTTTTGATTACCCCACCTAATAGTCATGACATTTTGCCTGGTATAACGCGGGATGTCATTATTGAATTAGCTAAAGTAAATAAATTAAGACTACGCGAAGAAGCGATTTCTTTAGCGACATTGCAAGCGGCTAATGAAATCTGGCTAAGCAGTTCTACACGCGAAATTTTACCGGTTACCTCTTTGGATGATAAGCCTGTGGGTACTGGTCAGATAGGCCCTCTCTGGCAAACAATGCAGCTATTATTTCAAGAGTATAAGCGAGCCATATCATGACTGATTTAGAACATGAGTCGCCTTTTGAATTCCCGTGTCAATACCCGATTAAAGCCATGGGAAAAAACATTCAGGATCTGGACGCAATTGTCGTGGAAATTATTAATCGTCATGTAGATAACTTAAGTGAGAATGCCGTCAGGACGCGGATAAGTAAAAAGGCAAAGTTTATTGCCATTACCGTAGAGATTGTAGCGCAGAATAAAATGCAGCTTGAGGCCATCTATGCAGATTTAAATGCCTGCCCAGACATAGTGATGACATTGTAACGCGGACTTTAGTCTGCTACGCGATAAATTGAAATGAAAGCAGGCAATAATGATTAAGGAATGGGAATTGAATAAGTTGTGCAATTATGACGCAGTATTTTTGTTTG
>CAZLLL010000040.1:0-11708 GCA_964560255.1 uncultured Methylomonas sp. | reverse complement strand
AAGACGGACAAAAAGACTCGCAATATTGGATGATTATTTATTTCCATCTCCCTTAGGAATGTGCACGAAATAACTTGAGCAACTTGCTTGTCTTTTTATCCGTCTTCAGCGTTGTATAAATAGTTACGTAGCTGGCTATGCGCCTATTTATACGCCTTGAATACGAATAAAAATACTGCGCCAGTTGCTCAACTTATTTCGTGCCCATTCCTTAATAACGATAATTCTCATATCATGGTATGTATTTGGTGTATCGCTGTCCATGCTTAAACCTATTCGTAACCCTTCAGATCCTCCTTTGTAAAATAAGCGATGAGGAGCCTTTTTCTAATAAAACCTCCCCCTTAACCCCGCCTTGACAAGGAGGAGGACTGAACGGTTACGTTTTTGTACCTTTAAAAACAGGCAAAAACTTATTTTGTGCACGTTCCTTAGCTCTTACCCGATACTAACGGAACAAAGCAGACAGATTCCAGAGAATCTATTTCATACCCAGTTTCGGTACGCAGAACACGCTGCAACTCCTGAACACCTCTTTCCTTCCCTATCGGAATGAGCATAATACCGCCAACAGCCATTTGTTCTAATAATTTCTCAGGTATTTCAGGAGGGGCTGCAGCAACCAGAATGGCATCAAACGGTGCCTTTTCTTGCCATCCCCAGCCACCATCACTGTGTTGATAGCTAACATTACGGATATTTAGCTCCCACAATCTATTTTTCGCCTGTTTATGTAAGGGATAAATGCGCTCAACGGTATAAACATAGTCAACAATCTGCGCTAATACGGCTGCCTGATAACCACAACCCGTACCTATTTCCAGGACATTTTTTAAGTGGCGCTGATCAATTAATAATTCTGTCATTTTAGCCACAATATACGGCTGCGAAATTGTTTGCCCATGACCAATCGGTAATGCAGTATCTTCATAAGCACGACTTGCCAAAGCATCATCCATAAATAAATGCCTCGGTACATGACGCATTGCATCCAGAACTTTATGGCTGGTAATTCCCTGATTAAGCAACCGGTCAATCATTCGCTCTCGCGTACGCAGAGAGGTCATACCAATTCCATCTGTGTGCTTAATCATACAGGTAACCAATTTTTCAGCATATCAAGTGCATCATACCGTGTTAAATCAAGTTGCAAGGGGGTTACAGAAACGTAGCCATGGTTTACCGCATAAAAATCAGTCCCTGAGCCTGCATCTTGCTCTGCGCCAGGCGGACCAACCCAATAAATGATTTTACCTCTTGGATCTGTCGTTTTAATAACCGGCTCCGCTTTATGGCGCTGTCCTAAACGAGTAGATTGAAAACCTTTAATCTCAGACCAGGGGAGATCCGGTACATTAACATTTAATAAAATATCCTTCGCCAGTGGCTTATCTAATAAGCGTTGTACAATTTTACTTGCCACTATAACGGCCGTATCAAAATGCTGAGGATCGCTATTCACCAAGGAAATAGCAACCGCAGGCAGACCTAAAAAGCGTCCTTCAGTAGCCGCTGCAACAGTTCCTGAGTACAGCACATCATCCCCCAGATTGGCACCATGATTAATACCCGCAAAAACCATATCTGGCTCTGTTTTCAGTAAGCCAGTAATTGCTAAATGTACACAGTCAGTCGGTGTACCATCTACTTTAATAAAGCCATTAGCAGTTTTCTGGGAACGCAAAGGCATTTCCAGTGTTAAAGAGTTACTTGCCGCACTGCGATTTTTATCAGGTGCAACGACAGAAATCTCAGCAAATTTTTGCAAGCCATCAGCCAGCGCGATAAGCCCTTGCGCTAAATACCCATCATCATTACTCAAGAGAATATGCATTTTTTCATTTTATTCTATAAAAATGTTAATATTAACAATTAAATCGACAAAAAACAGTTCGCGTGCCCGATAAACCTAAAAATAAACAAGACAGTCAATTATTTTTTGATGCCATAGGCAAGGTCACTCTAATCAATTCGGATAAACACAGCATTGTCCCCACCAAAAAGCCCAAACCTTATCCGCAAAAAAAATCGCCTTTAATAACTGATAAGCTAACCCGCACTCAAATAGATATTGTTACCACCTTACAGGCAGAAGACACCTTAAGTTATACCGCATCAGGACTACAAAAAAACATCCTGAAAAAAATGCGCCGTGGTCAGTTCGGACTGGATGCTGAGCTGGATCTACATGGATTAACCAGCACAGAAGCCAGGCGTGAACTAATCAAATTCTTACATTTCTGTGAACAGGATGGCTATCGGTGCGTACGCATTATTCACGGTAAAGGCTATCGCTCAGACAATCTTTTGCCGGTTTTAAAAAATGACCTTAATATTTGGTTAAGACAACATCAGGAAGTACAGGCGTTTTGCTCTGCCACTCAAAAAGACGGTGGTGCAGGTGCTGTCATTGTTTTACTACACCTGTCCGGCAAATACACTGATCAAGACGATTCCCAATATTAGACGATACCAGACAAAAGGTAACATGCCAATTTTATTAAGTAATTTCAAAAACCAGGCAATACTTAAATAAGCAACTATCGCTGAGATAGTCGCGCCTAAAATCATATACCCCCACTCAATATTTAAATCAGATTGATATAACTCTAGCGCCTTTAAGGAACCAGCTAGGGCAATCACCGGAATAGACAGCAAAAACGAAAACCTAGCAGCATAATCACGTTTTAAACCTAATAATAAACCTGCTGTGATCGTAATACCAGAACGTGACGTACCAGGAATTAAAGCCAGTGCCTGAAACAACCCAACCACTACGGTATCTAATAGAGTTACGGTATCCCGTTGCTCCTGCGCTCGCTTTTCAGCGTACCACAATAATAATGCGAAAACGATAGTTGCCCCAGCAATCACCAAAGGTGAACGCAGTGATTCTTGCATGGCATCCGACAAACTGATACCTACCAACCCTACTGGGATGGTTCCTAAGCCCACATACCACGCTAGCTTTGCTTCGTCATTAAAGCCTTTGCCTACAATAGAGCCAAACCAGGCCGACATAATGCGGATTAAATCTTTACGATAATAGACAACCACCGCTGTTAATGTCCCCACATGCACTGCCACATCAAAGGCCAAACCTTGATCTTGCCAGCCTAATAACACGGGGACTAAAATTAAATGAGCCGAACTCGAAATAGGTAAAAACTCTGTCAATCCCTGTAATACTGCTAAAACAACCGCCTGCAAAATATCCATTAATAATCCAATTAGCTAAAATAATGATAAAATATTTAGTATCTTACCTTGATACCTCCCGATTATTAACCTTATGAATAAAAATATTTTCTCATTCTGTGCAATAACATTGAGTTTGGCTCTTGCAACAGGCTGCTCAACAACTGCTGATAAACAATTAACTGAAATAAAGGCAATTGATATAGACCTAGTTGTTATGCACAATTATCCTACTCGCGACCGCGTAGAGTATGTCTTTAACTGTATTGCCAAGCATGGTGGCAATCTTTTTGATTACGTATCTCGCTATAATTGCGGTTGCAAAATTGATAAGATCGCTGAAAAATTAACTTTTGAAGAATTTGAAGCCGCAACAACTTTCACTATGCTACATAGTACACCAGGAGAAAATGGCGCTGTTTTCCGTGATCCACAACAATCTAAAGATTTACGTAAACGCTTAAAAGAAGCAGAAGTCTATGCTGAGAGTAGTTGCTTTGTGTAGTAAGAAAATAGAGGGCAAGCTGATAATTTAATATCAGTTTGTCTCTATTATTAAACATTTGAAACGGGGTGAAATACCCCGTCTCGCTCAAACTCAAGACGCTGGACGGGATTTTTATCCCGTCTATAACGTTTATTTTCATGATATTACACAATACCTCTTGTTGCACTCAAACTATAAACATTTGAAACGGGGTGAAATACCCCGTCTCGCTCAAACTCAAGACGCTGGACGGGATTTTTATCCCGTCTATAACGTTTATTTTCATGATATTACACAATACCTCTTGTTGCACTCAAACTATAAACATTTGAAACGGGGTGAAATACCCCGTCTCGCTCAAACTCAAGACGCTGGACGGGATTTTTATCCCGTCTATAACGTTTATTTTCATGATATTACACAATACCTCTTGTTGCACTCAAACTGTAAACGTTTGAAACGGGGTGAAATACCCCGTCTCGCTCAAACTCAAGACGCTGGACGGGATTTTTATCCCGTCTATAACGTTTATTTTCATGATATTACACAATACCTCTTGTTGCACTCAAACTGTAAACGTTTGAAACGGGGTGAAATACCCCGTCTCGCTCAAACTCAAGACGCTGGACGGGATTTTTATCCCGTCTATAACGTTTATTTTCATGATATTACACAATACCTCTTGTTGCACTCAAACTGTAAACGTTTGAAACGAGGTGAATACCCCGTCTTGCTCAAAGAACGCTGGCGCATGTCGCTTAATTATTCTTTTATTGATGCAACTTTTTTAACCCCTTATGTTTCACACAGCCCTAATCACCCAGGTGCAAGTGGCACTGGCGATATTCAGGTGAGCCGTGGTGATCATATTCCCGGCATACCTCAGCATAGTGTGAAGTTTTTTACAGATGTGGATGTGGTTGATAGCTGGACGGTGGGGCTCAATGTTATTTTTAATGCCGAGCAGTTTTTGCGGGGTGATGAGGGAAATTTAGATAGACCATTAAATGGCTATACTGTGGTTAATTTAATGACTGAATATCGTTTTAATAAGCATTTGACGATATTTGGGCGTTTAGATAATCTGTTTAATGAAAAATATAATAATTTTGGTACCTATGGTGAGACTGGGGAAGTATTAGACAGTATCGGTATTGATGAACGCAACTCTCGGTTTGTTGGTGTAAGTGCACCTAGAGCTGGTTGGGTAGGCGTTCGGTTAAGCCTCTAAGGAATGAGTACCAAATAAGGCATAAGTTGCGAGTGAGGCACGAGAACCCCAACAAAATACACTGGATATTAATGTTGCGGTGTGTGCCTCACTCGCAACTTTCGTAGCTCGTCTTCAGTACTACACAAGCAATCGTAACTGTTCACTCCCCCTTCTGGAAAAGGGTGTAACCCACTCTCCGCCCCCTAACTTATTGATTTACTGTTACAGAAGCAAAATTAAGCACAATAAACACGTAAATTCCTGATTATCTGATAATAAAAAACAAACGCAACTACTCAGGCTATTGTTTCCTAGGCTGTAGGGATATTTGTGGCATAAAAAGCAGATGAACAGTTAAAAAATGTCTATTTCTCTCCAATAAATCATAGCCTGAGTAGTTACAAACAAACTAAGGAACGTGCACGAAATAACTTGTGCATTCTGACTTGTCTTTTTGTTCGCCTTCTGCGTTGCAGAAACAGTTACGTAGCTCGCTAGAGCTAAGTTTGTGCGCCTTGAATACGAACAAAATTCTGCGTCAGTTGCTCAACTTATTCCGTGACCATTCCTTAGCTATTGCTGGCTTCATAAAAAGCTAAAGCTTTTTAACGCCTGAGCTGTTTACATGTTCGAAAGTGTAAACTACTTGCGTGAAAATGAAAGGCATCACATTTTTAATGATAAATGTGTGCTCAATTCATTATTTGTTGCATCTGGTACCACTCTGCCATCCAGAATAAACATCCGTGCATGATCAACTTTTCCGTTGGTATTCATATACCGCACAATATTCCTTGCCCGCGTTAAAGACAGCCTAAGCAGTTTATCATTGTCTGGTTTAATCAACCCTTGTAGCATATTACTGGCAACGCTAGAAAATTCACCCATATCTTCATGAATAAGCTGAGGCGTACCAAATAATGAGCGCTCACCTAATTCAGGAAATTTCTGGATAAATAAATCCGCTAATAAGCGCTGATAATCATCTGCTGATAATTCTATATACTCAGGTAATTTCATTTCACCCTCTGCTTTTAATTCGTCTGAGCGCATTTGTTTTAATTCATCCAGTAAAGCTTGTTCTTTCATCGCAGGCCAGTCCTGATTTGTATAGGCTTCACCTTTAATTTCCAGACTTAAATCGGGTTTTTGTGCCAGCGCACTAGATAGACCGTCTAATTTTACAATTTCATCAGCACTTAATTCAGCACTACCTGCTTTAAAAGTAACAACGCTAAAATCTTCATCACTGCCTAAAAATGACCCAATCGCAGAAAAAGGTGATGTGACAGCTTTTGTTATCAGGTTAAGAAAAGTATCCCAAAGCACTGGCCCGATACTAAATTCGGGATCATCCATACTACCTTGTAAAGGCATCTTGATATCAATTTTTCCATCCTTGTCTTTTAATAAGGCAATCGCTAAACCTAGCGGCAGATCAATTGCATTCGGACTCTCAACTTTTTCCCCTAATTTAAGTTGGTCTATCAATACATTATTTTTTGCTGATAATTTCCCCTTTTCAATCGTGTACATTAAATCCAGCGATAACTTGCCTTTTTCTATCTTATTACCTGTAAACTCAACCATATAGGGAGATAAAAAAGGTAAAGGTAAACTTTTATAATGTAACGCGATATCTAAATCATCTAGATTGGCATTAAAATTTCCCTGTATATCAACAGGGGATAAATCAAATGTTTTACCTCTTAAGCGTAATTTTGTTTTCGTTTTACTATGAGAGGAAATTTTGTGTATAGCCCCCTCTAAAGCATTTAATTTAACCACAAAAGGTAAAATAAGTGAGTAATCCGAAAAATCCGACTCACCTCCCGTTATAGCAACTTTAGCAATATTATAGACGAAAGGAGTTGATTGACTTTTTGCCTTTTTTGCTGGCTTTTTCTTAGACTTGTTTTTTTCAGCTTCAACTATAACATCATTAATATTTGTACTTTTATCCTTCTTAATCGTGACTCTTGCATAGGGTTTATCAAGATTAATGGTTTTAATTTTTAATTTTCCTGGCTGCAAATTAAAATCCAGTCCACTTAATTTTAGCTGCTCCCAGTTCAAAAAGTCTTGTTTTAATATCTGGTCACGAGTATGTAGGCTTTTAATATTCATCCCACCTTTGTAATTTAGCTTAAGATCTCCTCCTTCTGGCATAGAGATTGCCAATTTTCCTTGAGTATTAAATCTTCCGCCGATAATATCTAACCGCGCACTTTGATTAATATACGGCTGAAAATTATTCAGAGCAATATTGCTGATGGCTAACTCCAGATTTGACGAAAAGGGCTCTAAAATGGACTGCCCTGATATTTTTATTTTGCCTTGCTTATTAAATTGGGTACTGAAAGAAAGGGGTAGCTTAGTTCCTTTTTTGTTATTAAAGTTATTGATGGAAAAATTCAATTCCGATAAGTTTAATGCAACAGGCTTTTTAGTTGTATGATCTGTAAACTCAATAGCATAATTATCAATTTTAAATTCTCCCAGTGCGACCTGCCAAGGCTTTTCATTTTTGTCACTGCTTGCAGGTGGCGGAGTTTGTTGTGCTTGTTCTGATGCGGGCGGTGCAAACAAGGTTTGATAATTTATTTCGCCATTTTTTGCTAACCAGGCTTTAATCACTGCATCGCGAGTGGTAACAGACTTTATACTTAAGTTTTGTTGTTGTAAATTAAACTCTAATCCACTAACTTGTAAGTTAGGCACACTAATAAGTTTAGGATCCTGCCTGGTTTCTAACTCAAAGCCATTGAGTTTCAAATAACCTTGATTTCCTGTCATTTGTAAGGCTTTTCCCGCTAATACATTAGAATTTTTTATACCAATATCCAATGCATTGATATTAAAAAAGATGGGTTGTTTTTTGCTTTTATCACTGAATTTTATTTTTGATGAATTAAATGCAATGTCTTGTATATTAACTTTCCACGGTTTGCCGGTATCATTCTCACTTGGCTGCTTCTGAGTTTTTTTAGTTTCTGTGGGTGTCGATGCAAATAAACGCTGGTAATTAATATTGCCATTTTTTTCTAACCAGGCATTGATAAAAATGTTACGACTATTGATAGATTGTATGTTTACCTTTTGCTCGGATAAATTAAAATCGACTTCATTAATTTGAAAATTTGGGATATGAAATAGTTTCATATCCTGATTCGTTTTTAACATTAAGTCATCTAGATTTATAAAGCCTTGCTCAGCTGTCATTTGTAACGACTCACCTGCCAGCAAGTGATAGTTTTTTAGTCCAATATTTAATGCAGCGAGATGAATCAAAGCATGTTGTTGCTTGCGTTTGTCACTATAATTAAATTTTGAGCCTGTTAAAGCGATTTCCTGAATATTAACGTCCCATGGCTTAGTTTCTACATCCTCAGTTTGTTGCTCTGAATTTGCAGGGTCGGCATCTTCAACTTCTAACGAATCACTTTGGCTAGCAAAAGCTGTTTGTAAATTTAATTCACCCGCCGCGTTATACCAGGCATCAAAATCAATCTCTCTGGATTCGATTTTAGCGATACTGACCGTTTGTTTATTTAAATCAAAATTAATATCATCAACTAAAAAATAGGGTATATCAATCAATTTTTCAGTACTGTTTTTCAGGGTAAATTTAAGCCCTTCAGTTAACAGACGACCTTCAGTTAATTGAAACGATGCTTCATCATTCGCATAAGAAAAGGCATAATCGAAGGAAACTAATTGTGTGCCTTCCTCCCATTTAAATGCTACTTTATGTTGTAAAAACTGCTTCCAGATCCGCGCAAATTTCAAACCTTCAAGTTTAATTGTTCCATTTGAAAATAATGGGTTAATGCCCATGTCTCCTTGCCAGTCTAAAACACCTCCTGTATTTAATGCTAATGAAAAACCTAATTTTGACTCATCATTTTGCAAAGTACTAAAGTTTTGCAGCTGTAAATTAAGATCCTGAATCAAAGTATTATCTGGTTTACTGTCAAATGAATCAATAATTTCCAGCTCTCCTTGAACAAGGTTGATATGATTGATTATCAGTGGAAAAATTTCTCCCTCATCTTCCTTTTCCTCAACCTCTTCTTCAGTTCCATTTAATAGATCGCTAAAATTGTATTGCCCTTCAGGTAGCATTTCGAATCTGGCATAGAGCCCTTTCAGGCTCACTTCATCCAGCACTAAAGCGAATTCTTTAATACTAGCCCACACCTGAACATTGACAAAAAACTTATCAAATGAAACAAAGGTTTGTGGGTCTTTTTCTTGCATAGAAAATCCAAGCAAGCTCAATTCTAAGGAAAAGGGGTTAAATTTAACTTGCTCAAGTGTCGCTTTGCGCCCTGTTTCGGTTTCAACCATTTCTGGCAATTTGCTTTTCAGAATAGCAGGTAAAATAACAAAGCCAATTAAAGCATAGGCAAGAATAACACCCAATACAATCAGGACAGGTTTACGAAATTTATTCATTAATTCAGTATTCATAATTATAGGCCCAATTTATCAGTAAAATCAGAGAGTCAGACTGTATCAGTGTGAGTGTAAAATAGATGCAATATTTCAACGGCAGAGAGCACGGAGCTTTTTATCCAGAAACCGCTACACACGATTACTCGGTTTTCAAGTTTTTTGTAGGCTATTGATTGTAACCGTTCAGTTTCCCCATTGTAAAATGGGAGTAATGAGGAGCATTTTTCTAATAAAACCTCCCCCTAAACCCTCCCTGGGAATGGGAATCAAATAACTTGTGCATTCTGACTTGTCTTTTTGTTCGCCTTCTGCGTTGCGGAAACAGTTACGTAGCTAGCTATGCGCCTGTTACCACGACTTGAAGGCAAACAAAAATACTGCGTCATACTTGCACAACTTATTCAATTCCCATTCCTTGATAAGGAGGGGACTGAACGGTTACCAAAATCATGGTAATCGTAAGTTTTATCTATATGGTTTTCAAGGCTTATTCTGTCGTAAAAATCCAGTCGTATAGGTCGAATTTTTTGGGCTCTACTTTCATTATTGTATTATTACAAATTATGGTAACCAGTTTCTTCATGCAATACAATATCAAGACCTTGTACTTCCCCTTCCTCAGAAACACGCAAGCCAATCACAGCATCAAGTAACTTTAGAATTATATAACTAAAAAAACCGCTCCAGATAATGGCTACTACGACTGCCAGCGACTGCACTCCCACTTGATCAATAATGCTGACACCGTTTAACCCTAGCCCTCCCATGCTTTTTGCAGCAAAAACACCGGTTAATATTGAACCTATAATTCCTCCTACACCATGTACAGGGAAGACATCTAAAGAGTCATCAATATGAAAATACCGTTTAATAATTTGTACGGCATAAAAACAGGCGATACCCGCAGTTATCCCGATTGCTAATGCACCTGCAGGACCTACATATCCTGATGCAGGCGTTATTGTTCCCAAACCTGCAACCATACCCGTCACAATACCGAGTACACTAGGTTTACCAAAGCGTATCCATTCAATGACCATCCACGTGAATGAGCCTGCAGCGGCACTAATATGAGTTACTAGCATAGCCATACCAGCAGAGCCATCAGCTGTTAACGTACTCCCGGCATTAAAACCAAACCAGCCTACCCATAACATACCTGCGCCAGTCACCACCATTGGCATATTGTGAGGTGGCATTGGCGTAGTCGGAAATCCTTTCCTTTTTCCTAACACAAGTGCGGTCACCAATGCAGATACACCTGCTGTGATATGAATGACTATTCCACCAGCAAAATCCATAACACCCAAATCGGCTAACCAGCCACCACCCCATACCCAATGACAAATGGGAACGTAAACAAGTAATGCCCAAAGGCCACTAAATAGCATCATTGAAGAAAACTTCATTCTTTCAGCAAAACCTCCGACGATTAAAGCCGGTGTGATAATGGCAAAGGTCATCTGAAACATAAAAAAGACACTTTCAGGAATATCACCGGTTAAACTGTCCGGCCCCATATCTGGAACAAAGGCTTTAGAAAGTCCCCCGATAAAAGACTGTGCAGCGCCTCCATCGGTAAAGATAAGAGTATACATTACCACTAACCACATAATTGAAATAAGACAGGTAATGGCAAAACACTGCATTAATACAGACAAAACATTTTTACTACGCACCAGACCAGCATAAAACAATGATAAGCCTGGCAAGGTCATAAATAAAACTAAAGCAGTGGACGTTAAAACCCACGCAGTATTCGCCTGATTAAGTTCACCGGCCCAAACAAAGCAAGGAAATAAGCTCAATACCCATATTATTATTCTTTTGCATTGTATATTATTCATTACTAACTTCTCATTTAGATCGCTTCATTGCCTGTCTCACCTGTACGAATTCTGATGACTTGTTCTAGTGACGTTACAAAAATCTTACCATCACCAATTTTTCCTGTATTAGCTGATTTTACAATGGCTTCAATTGCTTGTTCAGCAACATCTTCTGCAACAGCAATTTCCATTTTAACTTTAGGTAAAAAATCAACCACATACTCAGCACCTCGATATAATTCGGTGTGACCTTTTTGTCGCCCAAACCCCTTAACCTCAGTGACTGTTACACCTGCAATGCCAATTTCTGAAAGTGCCTCACGTACATCATCCTGTTTAAAGGGTTTAATAATCGCAGTAATTAATTTCATAATATATAACCTAATAGTTAAAAAACAGACAATCAACTTAAAGCATCACTTTCAAACACCATAACTTTAGCTTAAGGTTGATAATATCTAATGAAAATTTTGGCTACCAACTTAAGACGGGACAAGCCATCATTTGTAGGGTGGGCAATCTT
>CAZLLL010000039.1:0-11728 GCA_964560255.1 uncultured Methylomonas sp. | reverse complement strand
GCCCAATATTGGACGATTATTTATTTCCAGCTCCCTTATTCAATTCCCATTCCTTAGCGATATGCAATCACACTTCGATGTTTTAGTCATTGGTGGCGGGCCGGCCGGCACAACAATTGCTAGTTTACTTGCAAACAAAGGACGCTCTGTCTGTCTGCTGGAAAAAATGCATCATCCCCGTTTTCATATCGGTGAATCCTTATTACCGATGAATTTACCGCTGTTTGAAAAACTCGGTGTACTGCAACAAGTGGAAGCAATCGGCATTAGGAAATATGCTGCAGAATTCAATTCTTTGGAAACACCGTTAGCACAGGATACCTTTTATTTTGCCAAAGCCACCTGTAACAGCCCAGATTTTGCCTATCAAGTCAGACGCTCCGAGCTGGATGAAATACTGTTTAGAAATTGCCAGCAAAAAGGGGTCACTGCGCTCGAAGGGATGAGAGTGACTAACACTGAGCTAGATAAGCCCGTTAAAAAAACCTTGGCAGTGGATGAGCAAGGCAAGCAACATTCATTTACGAGTCATTATCTGATAGATGCATCAGGACGAGAGACTGTCTTAGCGCAACAACTTAAAAGCAAGCATAAAAACCCGCAACATAAAATGGCGGCTATTTTTGCTCACTTTAAATATGTTGAACGCAGAACCGGTAAAGACGAAGGTAATATTAGTATTTACTGGTTTCAACACGGCTGGGTATGGCTGATCCCACTTAAAGATGGCATGATGAGCATCGGTTGTGTTTGCTGGCCTGACTATTTAAAAACACGTGATACTGACTTAGAAACATTCTTTCATAAAACCCTGGCTCTGATTCCAGAAATCAGCCAGCGTATGAAAAATGCTCAACTGGATAGTAAGGTTCTGGCGACTGGGAATTATTCTTATCAATCCAGCATTATGTCGGGTGATGGCTTTCTACTGATAGGTGATGCATATGCTTTCGTTGATCCTGTTTTTTCCAGCGGGGTATATCTTGCTATGCAAAGTGCGACCAGAGGAGCAGAATTGGTTGATCAATTGCTTAATAGCCCAGAAAATAACAAACGCTTGATGAGTCAGTTTGAATATTCCGTTGCGGAAGAAATAAAAGCGTTTTGCTGGTTTATATACCGTTTCAATAGCCCTGCTTTGCATAAATTACTGATGGCATCCGATGAAGCTAGCCAGCACCCTGTAAAACAAAAACTAAAGTCAGCCGTTATCTCGGTTCTGGCTGGCGATGCTTACCATAATGCACAAATTAAGCGACCCTTGCGAGCTTTTAAATTTCTTTACCATATCAATCAATTAATCGATTTTAAAGAAAATAGCTTGTTTTTAAAAAAAAAATGATACTGACTTCTTTATTCAATTTACCCTAAATTGCTCGATTCATATTAATTTCCATTTTTTTTATTTCCTCGGCACCATTAAATAAAATTTTACCGTCTTCAACTAAATGGTCATCTGAAATTTTATCTGGATATTCTACATGTGTCAGAATATGTTTAATACAATTTATCCGAGCCTTTTTCTTATTGTCTGACTTAATAACCGTCCACTCGGCATAAGGTGCATTTGTGGATAAAAGCATAGAATATTTGGCAATCGTATATTTGTCCCATAATTTTTGAGCTTCTTGATCAACGGGAGAAATTTTATATTGCTTAAGAGGATCAGTAATTCTTTTTTCAAAACGCCTAGCTTGTTCTTTCTTGCTCACCGAGAAATAAAATTTTATAAAAATAATACCTGAGTTAACAATCATTTTTTCAAATTCAGGCGTCTCTCTTAAAAATTCCTTATGCTCTTTTTCAGAGCAAAACCCCATAACAGGCTCTACACCGGCACGGTTATACCAGGAACGGTCAAACAAAACTATTTCCCCGGCAGAAGGAAAGTTACTAATATAACGTTGAAAATACCATTGAGTTCTTTCAGTATTTGATGGCTTCTCCAGCGCAACCACTTTGGCACCACGAGGGTTTAAATGCTCAGTAATTCTTTTAATCGTACCTCCTTTTCCAGCAGCATCACGTCCTTCAAATAACATTAAGACTTTTAAACCTTTATTTTTAACATGGTTCTGAAACTTCAATAGTTCAACCTGAAGTTTATGTAGCTCTGCTTCATAGGCTAGGGTCTCTTCTTTTATCCATACCTGTACTTTACCATCCTTTCTATTATTAGATTGTTTATTGGTTTTTCGGTTTTTAATATTTTTTTTAGCCATATAGCCACTACCTTTCATTTATCAATTTATTGTTTCAGCCGTTAGTAAAAACTATGCACTTTAGTGTAATACTTTTAGTATACTCTCATTCATGAGACCTTATAGCAAATCATCCCACACGGTTTACGACTTAAAAGTTCACTTAGGAACGTGCATGAAATAAGTTGGGCAACTGGCGCAGTATTTTTATCCGTCTTCAGCGTTGTATAAATAATTACGTAGCTGGCTATGCGCCTATTTATACGCCTTGAATACGAATAAAAATACTGCGCCAGTTGCCCAACTTATTTCGTGCACGTTCCTAAGTACTTAGATTCAACAGGATTTCATTTGGAAGTATAGGGTGGATAATGTGCGACACGTATTTCAACACCCATTTCTTTTGCCAGAGCCTGTAGTGTCAGGATGAATTACTGCCATCCATCAAGATTAAAATGGAAGTCGCATATCCTCAGGTCTTATCTCAGCTACTGATTCATGCGCCAGACCTGCAAAAACTTAATATTGCTTGTGATAATTCTGGTTACTGTGTATAATTTCATTAGTTGATTACTTGAGCATATTTCAATGTATCTATATTGGTCGCAGGAATAATATATAGATACGTGAGTGCTCTAAATAACAGATTTTTAAAGACCCCTTTTTTGGGGTTTTTCTGTTTCTAAGTGCTAGAAAACAGTGATATAGGTTATTTACGGAAGAGGCTATTGCCTCTTTTTTTATGTTTATAGGAAAGTGAGGCGAAATGAAGCAGGCACCTGAGCATTTGCTTGAATTAATAGAACCGGTTGTCGCAGGCTTAGGTTATGAATGCGTGGGAGTTGAATATAATTCTCATCCTAAACATGGGTTTTTACGTATTTTTATTGATAGCGATCAGGGTGTAGGGATGGAAGATTGCACTAAGGTAAGCCATCAAGTGAGTGGGGTATTAGATGTTGAAGATCCCATTTCTGGTGAATATAATCTGGAGGTTTCATCGCCCGGCATGGATAGGCCATTATTTAAGTTACAACAATTTGAGCAGTTTATTGGTCATACCGTCCTGGTTAATTTATTTAAACCTGTTAATGGTCGACGAAAAATTACAGGATTGATCGAAAAGATTGAAGATAACGATGTCTATCTTCAGCAGGATGGTCAGGTTTATAAAGTCCCATTTCAAGCGATGTCAAAAGCGCGGCTTGAACCAGACTATTCAATTTAAGGAGGTCAAGATGGCCAATAAAGAAATTTTATTAGTTGTTGATGTTTTTTCTAATGAAAAAGATATTGAAAAAGAAGTTATATTTCAGGCGATAGAATCAGCCTTGGAAAGTGCCACATTAGCTCGTTATGCATTCCCTATTAAAGCGCGAGTGGTAATTGATCGTATCACGGGAGTGTATACAACGTATAGGCGCTGGCAAATAGTTGAGGAGAGTGATGAATTTACCGGGGGAATTGAATACCCGACAACACAGATTTCGTTACAAGTTGCTCAAATAGATGAGCCTGACTATGAAGTGGATGATTTTATTGAAGATGAAATTGAATCAGTTGAGTTTGGACGTATTTCTGCGCAGGCAGCCAAACAGGTTATTATCCATAAAGTACGAGAAGCAGAGCGTAAGAAAGTAGCGGATGCGTATATAGATAAAGTAGGTGAATTAGTCACCGGTGTCGTTAAGCGTATCGAAAAAGGCAATGTTTATATTGATTTGGGCGGCAATGCGGATGCCTTTATACCGCGTGAAGATATGATTCCTAGGGAAACAATTAGGGTAGGTGATCGTATTCGTGGTTATTTAAAAGAGGTTCGTACTGAAACGCGCGGCCCGCAACTATTTGTCAGTCGCACTGCGCCGGAATTATTACTGGCATTATTCCGGCTGGAAGTGCCCGAAGTGGGAGAAGGGATTATTAATGTGCTAGGTGCTGCTCGCGACCCAGGGTCAAGGGCTAAAGTGGCGGTTAAAAGTAATGATCTGCGCATAGATCCTGTGGGGGCCTGTGTGGGCATGCGTGGTTCTCGGGTGCAAACGATTTCTAACGAACTTAACGGAGAACGCATTGATGTTATTTTATGGAATGACAATGAAGCGCAGTTCGTTATTAATGCGATGGCTCCGGCTGAAATTGAATCCATTGTAGTGGACGAGGACAAACATACCATGGATGTTGCAGTTTCATCTGATAGTTTATCTCAGGCTATTGGACGAGGTGGGCAAAATGTACGTCTGGCGACCGAACTGACAGGCTGGGAACTCAATGTTCGAGATGCACAAGAAGTCAATAAAGACACTGAAGAAGAATTGGGTAAATTAGTACAGGTGTTTGTAGAACAACTGAATGTGGATCAAGACATTGCGACCGTTTTAGTGGAAGTTGGTTTTAACTCGGTAGAAGAAATTGCCTATGTACCCAGTAGTGAAATGCTGGAAATTGAAGGTTTCGATGAGGAATTAGTTGAAACGTTACGCTCACGTGCAAAGGATATGCTATTGATCAGTGCTATTGCATCTGAAGAAGAAATAGAAACAGCAGAGCCTGCTGATGATTTATTAAATATGACTGGTATGAATAAGGAACTAGCCTTTGAGTTAGCGAGCAAAGGCATTATAACAATGGATGATTTGGCTGATCAGGCAGTTGATGACTTGCTTGAATTTTCGGGAGTTGATGAAGAAATAGCAGCTAAATTAATTATGAAAGCACGCGAACCTTGGTTTGCTAATGATAACGGCGAGGGCGAAAAATGAGTGATAAAACAGTACAGGATTTAGCGGGTGTTGTGGGTATTCCTCTGCAGCGGTTATTAGAGCAAATGAAAGAGGCGGGAATTTCTGCGCATGTGGCTGATGATCTGGTCAATGAAGAAGATAAAATGAAGTTATTAGGGCATTTGCGTAAACGCCATGGAAAGGATCAGGAAGGGAAAACGAGTGGGGCTAAAAAAGTGACTTTAAAGCGTCGTACGGTAACTTCACTCAAGCAAGGGACTGTCTCGGGAAAAGATACTAAAACGATTAATATTCAAGTTAATAAGAAAAAAACCTATATTAGACGTGAAGATGCCATTTCGGATGCAGAGCGAGAAGAGCTGGAAAAAGTTAAAAAAGATTTAGCTGCACGTGAGGAGAAACAGGCAGCAGCAGAACAATTGCATAGAGATAAGGCGGCTAGAGAAAAGGCTGAGCTGGAAGCACAGCAAGCTGCACAGGAGCAGCAACAAGCTGAAGCGCGAGCCGCTGCAGAAAAACAGGCGAAACAGACAGAAGCTGAGCTTTTAGTTGCTGAAAAGGCTAAAAGACTGGAAGCGTCTGTTGAGCGTAATGCTGAAAAAGTCAGAAAGCAGGCAGCGGCCAAGAAAGCTGCTGCAGAAAGAAAGGCGAATGCCGGGACGAGAAGACCTGCAGGGGCAGGTGCCAGGAAACCGGCAGCAGGAGCTAAAAAGTCAGATACTAAAGATAAGCAGCCAACTGTACATAGACGGGCAGATAAACCAGCGGGTGGCGGTAAGGCGACGTATGGTAAAAAAGGACGTAAAAAGGGACGTGGTAGAAAGGAACAGCAGTTTGTTTCTGAGGCTAAACACGCATTTGAAATGCCGACCGAAGTGACTGCAAAAGATGTTAGTATTCCTGAAAATATTGTTGTTTCTGAATTGGCGCTGAAAATGAGTATCAAGGCGGCAGAGGTGATTAAACACTTGATGAAGCTGGGTATTATGTCGACGATTAACCAGAGTATTGATCAGGAGACTGCAGTGATTCTGGTTGAAGAAATGGGGCATAACCCTATCATGACTAGTGAAGAAGATCATGAAACTGAAATGCTGGCAGAACATACTGAAACAGATGATCGTGAAGAATTCTCGCGTGCACCTATCGTGACTATTATGGGACATGTTGATCACGGAAAAACATCTTTACTGGATTATATTCGTGAAACACGTGTTGCTGCAAGTGAGGCCGGTGGAATTACCCAGCATATTGGAGCTTATCAGGTAAAAACAGATCATGGTGCGGTTACTTTTCTAGATACACCAGGACATGCTGCATTTACAGCTATGCGTGCGCGTGGAGCAGATGTGACTGATGTGGTTATTGTGGTGGTTGCCGCTGATGATGGTGTCATGCCGCAAACTAAAGAAGCTGTAGAGCATGCGCGTGCAGCGAAAGTGCCAATGATTATTGCGATCAATAAAATAGATAAAGCAGAAGCGAATCCTGATAAAGTAATGCAGGAATTATCAGCAATTGAAGTAGTCCCAGAAGAGTGGGGCGGTGATGTACAGTTTCTTAAAGTATCTGCCAAGACAGGTGAAGGCGTAAATGAACTTATTGAGGCACTCATTTTACAAGCTGAAATTTTAGAATTAAAAGCGCCGAATGAAGGAACAGCTTCTGGACTAGTTATTGAGTCTCGGTTAGATAAAGGGCGTGGAGCTGTTGCTAGCATCATGGTTCAAAAAGGAACCCTAGAGCAAGGGCAAATTATATTGTGTGGGCAAGAATATGGTCGTATTAGAGCCATGTTTAATGAAAATGGCACAAAACTGAAACAGGCAGGACCTTCCTCGCCTGTTGAAATTCTGGGCTTATCTGGCACACCGAATGCGGGGGATGACTTTGTTGTGGTGACGAGTGAGCGAGCAGCGAGAGAACTTGCAGAACATAGAGAAGATAAAACTAGGTCAAGGCATAATGCAGCCCAGAAAGCATCTAAACTAGAAGAAGTATTCTCTAAAATGGCGGCAGGTGAAACATCTAATTTAAATATTATTATTAAAACGGATGTACAAGGCAGTCTGGAAGCATTGCGCGAGTCATTGGTTAAACTCTCAACAGATGAAGTTTCTGTAAAAGTGGTTTATGGCGGTGTGGGCGGCATTAATGAAGGGGATGCAAATCTGGCATTGGCTTCAGGTGCTATTTTAATCGGCTTTAATGTACGTGCGGATGCGACGGCCAGAAAACTAATTGCTGAAAAAGACATTGATTTACATTATTACAGTGTTATCTATGATGCGATTGATGAGGTGAAAAAATCACTGAGTGGTATGCTTTCGCCAGAGATCAAAGAGAAAATTGTGGGGCTTGCGGAAGTACGTGATGTCTTCCGCTCACCAAAATTTGGTTCAATTGCGGGCTGTATGGTGATAGATGGTTTTGTTAAGCGTAATTTACCGATTCGTGTTTTACGCGAAAATGTGGTGATTTATGAAGGACAGCTCGAATCATTACGTCGTTTTAAAGACGATGCAAATGAGGTCAAAATGGGCATGGAATGCGGTATCGGGGTAAAAAATTATAACGATGTCAAGGTGGGTGACCAGATTGAGGTCTTTGAACGTTTTGAAGTTCAGCGTGAATTATAATGGCTAGGGAGTTTAAGCGCAGTGCGCGTGTGGCCTCGCAAATGCAAAAGGAATTAGCCATTATTTTGCAACAGAGTATTAAAGATCCGCGTATCGGTTTTATTACAGTGAACGAGGTCGAGTTAAGTAAAGACCTCGCGACGGCAAAGATCTATATTACCGCCTTAGGTGCCGATGAACAGGGTCAGAAGGATAATATTATGTGGTTAAATGATGCTGCGCCTTATATTCGTTCTGAAATGGGACACAGAATGCGGCTCAGAAGTGTGCCTTATATAAAGTTTTATTATGATAATTCATTTGAAACAGGTATGCGTGTCTCTGAATTATTAGCGGAAACGAATAGTTTACCTGGTTCTGAAAAGGGTGATCAATAAGATATGGCAAGGCGCAAAAAAGGGCTAGATATACATGGTATTGTGCTCTTAGATAAACGCCAGGGCATCAGCTCCAATAAGGCCCTGCAAGAAATCAAGCGTTTATATAATGCTAATAAAGCGGGTCATACTGGCAGCCTGGATCCCTTGGCAACGGGTTTATTGCCTATTTGCTTAGGCGAAGCGACTAAGGTCTCAGCCTATATGCTGGAAGATGATAAGCGCTATCAAACTGTGATTCAACTCGGCGTTATGACAGATACAGGTGATGTTGACGGGACTATATTAGAGAGAAAAAATATTCCTGACATTAGCCCTGCTGAATTAGCTATGTGCTTGGCACAGTTTGTCGGGGAGATTGAGCAGATACCGCCTATGTATTCGGCATTAAAGCATAAGGGTAAAAAACTCTATGAGTTAGCGCGTGAAGGAATTACTGTTGAACGTAAAGCGCGTAAAATTACTATTTATGCTCTTGAATGCCTTGATTTTACGGATGATTTACTGACTCTGGATGTACGTTGCTCTAAAGGAACCTATATCAGAACATTGGCAGAAGATATTGGCCATACTCTAGGTTGCGGTGCAACGGTTAAAGAGTTGCGTCGTACACAAGCTGGACAGTTTGAATTGGCGAATGCGCGAGTCATTGAGCAAATTCAGGGACTGGAATCTGAAGTATTACAATCCATTTTAATTGCAGTGGATGAGCCTTTACAGACTTTGCCTGCAATAGCCGTTTCTCAATCAGAAGCTGACTTGATACAACAAGGACAGAGAATATCCGCGCCTGAAGGGACAGATAAAACTGGTATGTGTCGCTTATATCGAGAAGAACAATTTTTGGGCTTGGGTGAAATGTTAATGGATGCTAAGATACAGCCCAGAAAACTGTTCAAACTAAATTAAACAATTTTCATGTTTCTACACCCTATCGTGGAAACATATTAACCACCAGAGCGAATGCTCATTATAATAATCATAGGGATTAAAATGCCATTTACAGCAGAACAAAAAAAAGCAGTTGTTGAAGAATATCGTTTATCAGATACTGATACAGGTTCACCAGAAGTACAAGTTGCTTTATTGACCGCTCATATCGTTCATTTGACACCGCATTTTGCCGCGCATAAAAAAGATAACCATTCACGTCGTGGACTATTAAGAATGGTTAATCAGCGCCGTAAATTATTGGATTATCTGAAAAGAAAAAATGTAGAACGTTATCAATCATTAATTGCACGACTAGGTCTACGTAAATAACACCTGAGTAATAAAAGCGGCTTATTATTGCCGCTTTTTTATTGCCTTGTTCCTGGATGCATGCTAATAAAATCCAGTCTTTAATACATAGGAAAATCAATAGTGAATCTGAACCCAATCAGAAAAGAATTTCAATACGGCGAACAGCTTGTTAGCATTGAAACAGGTGAAATTGCACGTCAGACTAGTGGCGCAGTAATGATCGATGTTGAAGGTACTTCGCTTTTAGTCTCGGTTGTTGGTAAAAAAGAAGCAAATGGTGGAGATTTTTTTCCATTAACAGTAAATTATCAGGAAAAAGCCTATGCTGCAGGAAAAATTCCGGGTGGTTTCTTTAAGCGTGAAGGCCGCCCCACAGAAACGGAAACGCTAACCTGTCGACTGGTAGATCGCCCGATTCGACCTTTATTTCCTAAAGGGTATACTAATGAAGTTCAAATTATTATCACCGTTGTTTCGTTAAACCCAGATGTGGATCCAGAAATTCCGGCTTTATTAGGTGCATCTGCTGCTTTAGCAGTATCGGGACTACCATTTAATGGCCCTATTGGTGCGGCACGAGTTGGCTATATTGATGGCGAGTATATC
Source organism: uncultured Methylomonas sp. (assembly GCA_964560255.1). Taxonomy (GTDB): domain Bacteria; phylum Pseudomonadota; class Gammaproteobacteria; order Methylococcales; family Methylomonadaceae; genus Methyloprofundus. Next base: position 1,916 of record CAZLLL010000039.1, on the reverse strand, counting down.
TTAAACCCTAATAAAGAACGCCTGACAGATTCATTGCTAGATTTAGTTGTTGCGGGGACAGAACATGCAGTTTTAATGGTAGAATCTGAGGCAGATAATTTAACTGAAGAAGTGATGTTAGGTTCTGTTTTATTTGGTCACGAACAAATGCAGGTAGCGATTACAGCAATTAATGAATTTGCGGCTGAAGTGAATACACCACTTTATAACTGGGTCGCGCCTATTGTAGATACAGACTTAGAAACTTTAGTCAGTGCAGAAGTCGAAGCGTCTATTGCGACTGCTTATCAAATCGCTGTAAAACTGGATCGTCAAGATGCATTAAGCGATATTAGAAGTGCAGTGGTTGAAAAATTGATAGCTGATGAGAAATATGAAGAATCAGCTATTAGAGACATTATTGAAGACATTGAAAAAAGAGTGGTACGCTCTGCTATCTTAAGTGATAAAAAACGTATTGATGGTCGTGATTTAGATGTGGTTAGACCGATTGCAGTGCGCACCGGTGTGCTATCTCGCACACATGGTTCAGCGTTGTTTACACGCGGAGAAACACAGGCTTTAGTCGTTGCAACACTGGGGACTGAGCGAGATGCTCAAATTATAGATGCACTGGCGGGGGAATACAAAGAACCGTTTATGTTGCACTATAACTTTCCTCCCTACAGTGTAGGGGAAACAGGTTTTGTTGGCTCACCTAAGCGTCGTGAAATTGGACATGGACGTTTAGCAAAGCGAGGTGTTGCTGCTGTGATGCCTGATATGACTGAATTTCCTTATACTATTCGCGTGGTATCAGAAATTACCGAGTCAAACGGGTCTAGTTCTATGGCTTCTGTCTGTGGAACAAGCCTGGCATTAATGGATGCGGGTGTGCCGCTTAAAGCACCTGTCGCGGGTATTGCCATGGGACTGATTAAAGAAGGTGATGAATTTGCTGTACTATCTGATATTGTAGGTGATGAAGATCACTTAGGTGATATGGATTTCAAGGTTGCGGGTTCTGCACAAGGAATTACTGCTTTACAGATGGATATCAAAATTGATGGCATTACCTCTGAAATCATGAGTACTGCTTTACAGCAGGCAAAAGCAGGACGCTTGCACATTCTGGATGAAATGAATAAAGCATTATCTTCCACGCGTGAAGAAATGTCAGATTATGCACCCAGAATTATTACCTTCAAAATAGATCCGAGTAAGATCCGTGAAGTGATCGGTAAAGGTGGAGCAACGATTCGGGGTATTACTGAACAAACAGGTGCCAATATTGATCTCACAGATGATGGTGTCGTGAAAGTTTCTTCTGTTGATAGAGCGGCTGGAGAGGCTGCCAAGAAAATCATTGAAGAAATCACTGCCGAAGTCGAAGTAGGTAAAATCTACGAAGGTAAAGTGGCTCGTTTGATGGATTTCGGGGCATTTGTAACCATTCTTCCTGGTAAAGATGGCTTGGTACATATATCGCAAATCACTAATGAACATGTTGATAAAGTGAGCGATAAATTATCAGAAGGTGATATTGTTAAAGTTAAGGTGCTGGAAATTGATCGCCAGGGGCGTGTTAGATTAAGTATGAAAGAGGTTACTAAAGAAGAAAGTTAGCTTTCTATTGATTTTTTGATAAAAAAAAGGGCTGAAAGGCCCTTTTTTTATGGGTGGAAAGAAACTATTGGCTACAGACTTAAGCTAGTCCCTTACATTGAGTGGGTCTATTTTCTGTTTTTTATATTAAAAATACATTAATAATTAGAGTGTTATGAAAATCAGTATAAATAATTCACTACCGTACACTTTTAAAAAGCTCTGTGAAGCTTGATTTAAACGGGTATTTAATATTACCTTAATAAAAAAATGATTAAATAAGGCATCCTTCATATTTCCTATAAAGTAGTTTACACATGAAGGCTAGCAAA
>CAZLLL010000038.1:0-12298 GCA_964560255.1 uncultured Methylomonas sp. | reverse complement strand
AAAAATACTGCGTCATAATTGCACAACTTATTCAATTCCCATTCCTTAGCTATTTCTGACACAAAAAAGAAAAGTTTTCCCTTCCTCTTGTTAAAGTAAATACCCCTTAATCAAGCTTCTAAGGTCGCACTTAAACCACAACATTTTTTGTATTTTTTACCACTTCCACAAGGGCAGGGCGCATTGCGATTTATTTTGTTTGATTTAACTGGCCCAACTGGATTTAGCATTTTTTCCAAGTCAGAAATATCTTCTGACTTATCCTCCTCAAATCCTATGATATACATCCAGCCATGCTCATTACATTTTTCAGCAACATATTGTGCTGTTTTATCTGTATTCACACGCACGATGATGGGCCTTTTTTTTGTACCTAATTTTGCCATATATTTCTAATCCTTTCCATTTCAAATACTGTCATAAATACTTGCGGACTAAAGTCCGTTCTACACTAGTACCTTAGGGAGATGGAAACAAATAATCATCCAATATTGCTGGTCTTTTTGTCCGTCTTCTGCGTTGTAGTAACCGTTACATAGCTTGCTATGCGCCGGTTACTACGCCTTGAATACGAACAAAAATCCTGCCCAATACTGGACGATTATTTATTTCCAGCTCCCTTAATTTGTTTAATGTATAAAAAGCTTATAAACCAGAAACTATTTTTATAGTTAATGCGATCCCCTGATCAATAATTTTTAATGACTGCCTTCACCCATTCACTGCGCTTTTCACGCTCTAATACTTCAATTCGTGCACGACTCATCAAGACCACCGCAAAAAAGCAATAAAAACCCAATACCATAACCAATAAAGGTATCCACATTTCCGGCGGCATGGCTGGTTTTTCGGTGACGGTAAACGTCGCTGGTTGATGTAATGTATTCCACCATTCTACCGAATACTTAATAATGGGGATATTGACTAAACCGACTAAAGATAAAATGGCCGTTGCTTTATCTGCGCTGGCTTTGTTTTCAAAAGCTGAATTGAGCGCAATGACACCAATATATAAAAATAATAATACCAGCATTGCCGTTAGCCGTGCATCCCATACCCACCAGGCACCCCAGGTGGGTTTTCCCCAGATTGCCCCCGTTGCCAGAGACATCACAGCAATTGATGCACCAATAGGCGCACATGCTCCCGCGACAACATGAGCAACTTTCATTTTCCAGACTAGGCCAACTCCACCTGCAATAGCCATCATCATATAACAGGACTGTGCCAGAATAGATGAGGGAACATGAATATAAATAATCCGAAAACTATTTCCTTGTTGATAATCTGCAGGGGCAAACACTAGCCCCCAAATAGTGCCGGTCACTAACAACAGCACAGCAGCAAGACTAAACCAGGGGAGTAGCATACTGGTAATGTCATAAAACCATCGGGGTGAGGCCAGTTGATAAAACCATCTCGGCATTTTTATTTTCATCTCTGAAATCCTAATATAAGCATCCCTAACTTCGAACACTAATTTTTAAAGCTGCCGAAATGGCAAAGGGGGCAAGCATCAAGCTCAATACTAAAATAGCGGCTAACAGGGCTAAATATCCTTGTATAGGCAATCCCATCGCACCTGCCTGTACCGTACCCGCACCAAAAATAAGTACCGGAATATATAATGGTAACACTAATAGAGAAATTAATACTCCACCTTTTCTTAGGGCTACTGTCAATGCAGCCCCAATTGCGCCCATAAGGCTTAAAGTCGGTGTACCTAATAATAAGCTGCTAATCAGGGCAAAATAGCCCTGATCTGGCAGGAAAAACATCATTGCAACCAGTGGTGAAATAATCGCCAGACAAAATCCACTGACTAGCCAATGCGTCAATACTTTTGCTAGTACCAGTACGATTAACGATTCAGAGCTGACCAGCATTTGTTCTAAAGAGCCATCCTCATAATCTGTGCGAAAAATACCATCGACTGATAATAAACACGCCAATAAGGCCGCTACCCAAATCACGCCCGGTGCAACTTCGGATAAGAACTTAGGATCAGGACTGACCCCTAATGGAAATAATACTGCGACCATTAAAAAAAAGGCCAAGGGATTAATGATGTCATTACGATGACGAAAGACTAGCAGTAACTCACGCTGCACAGCGGCAAAGAGAAAGTTCATGTCTTCGCCACCTCATCCAGATTAATCGGGCGTATAGTTTTCCCTGGCACGATAAGATCATGATGGGTTGTCAAAATAACAGATCCGCCTTTATGTACGTGATTGGCAATTAACATTTCTTTTTCTTGTACGCCTTTTTTATCCAGCGCGGTGAAGGGTTCATCTAATATCCATAAAGGCGCGCTGCTTAAATATAAACGCGCTAAACCGACCCGTCTTTGTTGTCCTGCAGAGAGGCTATGGCAAGGCACATCCTCAAAACCAAACAACCCTACTTGTTGCAATGCATCCATAATCGAACATTTATTTAAGCCTTTGTCCAGCTGCATCATCCAGTGTAAATTTTCCTCAGCCGTTAAAGCACCTTTGACACCGGCTAAATGCCCGACATACAGCATTGCTTGATAATAGGCTTCGCGTACTTCATCTATTAAATTTCCTTGCCAGAATATTTCTCCTGTATAGGTATCTGATAACCCACATAATATGCGTAATAAACTTGTTTTTCCGCTACCATTTTGGCCAATAACCTGAACCACTTCTGCTGTGTTAACCCGAAAAGCCAGATTTTCAAATAATATCCGCTCATCGCGCTCACAGTATAAATTTTTTACTTCGAGTGTCATAAAATATTAAGGTAAGCACCTTGCCTGAAGATTTATCTCTTTAATCAATCTAGCTGTATACTCATGAGTGGGTGATAGTTTTTGCAAAATTTCCACGCAGTATTGCGCTTTATCTACTTGCTTAGGAATGGGCACGAAATAAGTTGAGCAACTGGCGCAGTATTTTTATTCGTATTCAAGGCGTATAAATAGGCGCATAGCCAGCTACGTAACTATTTATACAACGCTGAAGACGGATAAAAAGACAAGCAAGTTGCTCAAGTTATTTCGTGCACATTCCTTAGTCAGTAGATAAAAATGCCCCATCACACCATAAAAATTAACCACTTCGGAGGTATGAAATACATCACGTTCAGGATATATAAGGGCTAAATCAAATTTGCTATCAAATACCTTGGTAAATGCAACTTTATCGAGTTTGTCAAGACTCATTAAGTATTCTGCATAATTTAATTTTGCAAAAAGATAACTGGGATTTTTTTGATAGTTTTTTTGCAATACCCTATTTCCCTTTTCTATTTGCCCTGTGTTTATATAAGCAGCATAAAGATAGTTATACAGTTGCGGTATATTTGCATACCTGTGTACTAAATTTTCCAGATTTTTAATAGTAGATGCTGGATTATTATTAAGCTGATGATAAAGCGTATTTATTTCTTCTTGTACATCAGTAGGCAATTTATCTATATCGTGGTTTTTTAAAGGTTTATCAGTGATATTATACTACAACTCAGATAATATATTGTTTGTTGATTCAGCTTCGTTTTGCGATAAACAGCATTTTTTATATTTTTTTCCGCTACCACATGGGCAGGGTGTATTTCTACCTGTCTTTTTTTTATCTTGAGTGGTCATTGAGTATTTTGTATTTATTTTCGCTATTCGTTTAAAATAGAACGGAATTTAACCAATAATAAAAATAAATTATCTATGCTTTCGGTGCTGAATAAACAGTTAGGGAGATGGAAACAAATAATCATCCAATATTGCTAGTCTTTTTGTCCGTCTTCTGCGTTGTAGTAACCGTTACGTAGCCAGCTATGCGCCTGTTACTACGCCTTGAATACGAACAAAAATCCTGCCCAATATTGGACGATTATTTATTTCCAGCTCCCTTACGTAACTTGCTAGAGTCAAGTTTGTGCGTCTTGAATATGAACTAAAAACCATTCCTAGATTCTGCCATACTTATCTTCAAAGCGTACTATATCATCTTCTCCCAGATAACTACCCGACTGCACTTCGACTATTTCCAGCGGAATAACGCCCGGATTTTCCAGAGAATGCACTACACCCAAGGGTATATAGGTCGATTCATTTTCAGAATACAACTTTGTTTTCTTGCCTTTCGTCACTAACGCAGTTCCTTTGACGATCACCCAATGCTCAGCTCGGTGATGGTGTTTTTGTAATGATAGTTTGGCACCAGGTTTAACAACAATGCGTTTGGTTTTATGACGCTCACCATTATCTACCGAGTCATAATGTCCCCAGGGGCGATAGACTTTCCTATGCAACTCTACCTCTTCACGTTGTTGTTGTTTTAATTTTGCGACAATATTCTTGACATCCTGAACCCTATCTTTTGGCGCAACCATCACGGCATCATCTGTTTCAACAATAACCAAATCCTGAATACCGATCACGGCAACCAGCTTATTCTCCGCATGAATAAAGCAATTTTTTGTGTCGAGTGCCAGAATATCACCGGTTAGCGCATTGCCAAAAGAGTCTTTATTTTTAACCTCCCATAAAGCAGACCAGGAACCAACGTCGCTCCAGTTTGCTGCTAAAGGAATAACAATCGCTTTGTCCGTTTTTTCCATAACAGCATAATCAATTGAATCAGGCGGACACTGTGCAAATATGTCTTTATCTATACGCACAAAGTCCACATCTGTTTTAGCCTGGGCATAAGCCTCGCGACAGATAGCCAGCATCTTCGGAGAATATTTTTCTAATTCTTCCAGATAACGTCTCGCTTTAAACGCAAACATGCCACTATTCCAGTAATAGTCACCACTATCGACATAGCTTTGCGCAATAACAGCATTGGGTTTTTCTACAAATTCAGCTACCTTATACGCATCAGCAATATTTTCAGGCGATTTTTTAATATATCCATATCCTGTTTCGGCAGCGGTCGGTACAATTCCAAACGTGACTAAATAATCATCTTCCGCTAATAGAGAGGCTTTATTCACTGCTTGATGAAAAGCCGGGATATTTTCTATCACGTGGTCAGCAGGCAAAACTAACAAAATATCATCAGGGTCTTTTGCTGCTAATGCAGCCAGAGCAACAGCGGGAGCCGTATTTTTGCCTATGGGTTCCAGAATGATTGCATCAGCTTGTGCACCAATTTCCCATAGCTGTTCAGCCATCATAAAGCGGTGGTTTTCATTGCAAACAGCAATCGGGGCGCTTAAATTCTCTAAGCCTTGTAAACGCAACACCGTTTCTTGTACCATTGTTTTTTCAGCGACCAGCGGTAAAAATTGCTTAGGATAAGACCCTCGTGATAAAGGCCATAAACGGGTTCCGGAACCACCAGAGAGAATTACAGGGATCATGATCTTCCTTTGTTCATTTTAAGTCTGAGTAGTTTACAAAACATTGAGTAAAAAATAAATTATAATAAGCAATTTTGCTATAAAAGTTTTCACTGAAATGTCTTTATTGAACAGTAATCAACTGCAAACCTTGAGCTCATCTGAGCCTTTTAAAGACCTAGACGGAGAAGCGTTAAAATTAGTGGCTGAAAAATGTAAAATTATTTTTCTCCCAACGCAATCTATTTTATTTAAACAAGAGGACATCGACGACGGCCTTTATGTGATCGAAAAAGGCCGCGTCAGTATTGATAGAAAGAAACTAGGTAGTGCCGAAGCGGATAGAATTGCAATAAATGTCGCTGGAGATACCATTGGTTCACTTGCTATCAATAATCCGCATAAACGTTCTGCGAGTGTTCATATCTTGACTGCTAGCTCATTTATTAAATTTTCTAAACAATCTTTCACTGAATTAGCCCAGCACAACCCTGACATTTGTACAATTATTGAGCAGGCCTTACTACAGCGTACGCATCGCTTATATCTTGGTTTGGTTATGCGTAGCAACCCGATACTCGCCAGACTTCCACCCGAAGTATTAGTGGCTATTGAAAATACGGCCAGCATCAGCCAGGTAAAAAACGGTGCGCTTTTATGGCAACAGGACGAACCCTCAAACTATTTCTATATTGTTATTACGGGGCGTTTACGAATTTGGCACAATGACCCTGCAGCCATCCAGTCAGGCTTACAAAAAGAAATAAGCCCCGGTGAAATGGTGGGTGAATACAGTACTATTATCAAAGAAAATCGGCAATTCAGCTTACGCGCTTTACGTGATAGCACTCTCGCACGCATATCTCGCGAACAATTAACTGAACTACTGACGCGCTACCCTGATGTCATCAATACCTTATTGGTCAAGACGGTCACTCATCACTTTACTAAAGCTCATCATGACCACCAACATGCTAAAAATGCCTCGCATATCATCGCCCTAATCCCCATTAATACACATATTTCAGCCGACGAAACAGGTCAACAGCTAGGCGCAGCATTATCCGTTAATGATAGCACTTTAGTACTGAATTCCACACACATAGATGAGTTGCTTGGTATACCTGGCTTTGCTCAATCATCCTTGAGTAACTCAAAAAATCCTACCTTTTTAAACTGGCTAAATGATTTAGAATTCAAATATGACCATATCATATTAATGGCCGATAACAGCTGCAGTAACTGGACACGCCGCTGTATTCACCAGGCAGATCATTTACTTTTTGTTGCGCATAGTGGTGGCTCTCCACAGTTAGGTGATATAGAGCACCAGCTCCTGAGCACTGAAAAGCACTTGGGGGTACGTAAAACTCTACTGCTAATACATCCATCCGAGATTTCGGTACCGACAGATACACAAGCCTGGTTAGCGCAAAGACAAATCGGCATGCATCACCACCTAAGACAGCATAATAAAGGTGACTTTGCCCGCTTAGCACGTTTTCTAACAGGCCGTTCTGTCGGTTTAGTGCTTGGTGGAGGGGCTGCACGAGGATTTGCCCATATAGGTGTATTGCGTGCTTTAAAAGAAAACAATATTGCTGTCGATTTGATTGGCGGAACGAGTATGGGGGCACTGATTGCTGCACAATATGCGATGCAAAAACCCCTGGATGATATTATTCGCGATACTTTAAAATTATGTATGGGGGGAGATAAACTCACCATCCCTTTAGTTTCACTTTATGAAGGCTATAAAATGAGTAAAGGTCTGGAGGATTTTTTTGGCACCGTTGCTATAGAAGATTTATGGTGCCGTTACTATAGTGTCTCTTGTAATCTAAGTCGTGCAAAGCTTATGGTGCATGATACGGGCATACTGATTGACGCTGTTATGGCTAGTAATATTCCACCTGGCTTATTTCCACCCAAGGTTGTACAAGGGGATTTACTGGTTGATGGTGGCCTACTCAACAACGTGCCAGTCGATGTCATGATTCGTTATAATGAAGGAGGCACACTTATTGCCGTTGATGTTAACCCAAAAGATGATTTATTTTCCACGACAGATTATCAGCATGGTTTATCAGGCTGGCAAGTTTTACGGCATAAAATGAACCCTTTTAAGAGTAAAATGCATATCCCTAGCATTATTGATGTTTTAATGCGTTCAACAACGATAGGCGGGCTGGCCCAACAAAAAAATGTCATGACCGGCATTGCTGACTTATATTTACAGCCACCCGTTGCTGAATTTCCTTTACTTGGTTACAAAAATGCTGAAAAAATTGCTGAGTCCGGATATCAATATGCATTAACACAGATTGCCGCGTGGCAACTTAAACAAGTTTAGGCTGGACTATGAAGCCTGATAGTTTCTCGCTCGCAAGTAATCAGCTTGATATCTGGCATGACCAGGCGGCTAATCCAGATAGTCCACTGTATAACATGGGGGGGTATCTATGTATCACTGGAGAAATTAGCTATTCACTGCTTAATCAGGCAATCAATCAGCTAGTTAAAGAAAATATTGCTCTGCGACTATCTTTTTACCAGAACAATAATGAAATTTGTCAATCCTGTACGCAGTTTTCCAGCATTGATCTTGAATTCCATGATTTCTCGCAACATAAAGAACCCTCTGTTGTGACGAGAAACTGGTTAAATCGAACCTTTAAACAGCCTTTTTCATTAGTTAAAGATAACTTACTCTGGCACTTTGTGCTGATTAAGCAAGCACACGATCATTATTATCTTATGACAAAATTCCATCATCTTATCGCGGATGGCTGGACAACACATATTATTATTACACGCCTTGCAGAGCTTTATAATGCTTTGTTACAGAAGCGCAACCCAGCACCACCCGCAAAAGTAGATTACTGCGATTTTTTACGTCAGGAACAATTGTATTTTAACTCAGAACAGTTTCATAAAGATGCGCAATACTGGAAGGATATATTTCCCTCCCTGGCTATCCCTTTGATACAACAAACCAAAAATAGCCACTCACTACCCAAAGCAAATATTTATCGTTTCCATATTAATCGGTCGTTTTATGAGCAACTCAATCAATTTTCGGTACAGAATCATAGTACTATTTACCATGTTTTTATCACCGCATTAGCACTTTATTTTTCGCGTATTACTCAACAAGATCATATTGTTATTGGCGCACCTAGTCTGAATCGTAGCGGCACAAAATTTAAGCAGGTACTGGGGCTTTTTATGGGCTTATCCCCGATTTCCCTGTCTATTGATTGTGCACAAAGCAGTCGTCAGTTACTCAAATTATGTGCACGTAGAATACGCAATACCTATCGCCATCAACGCTATCCTTTAAGCCTGATCAGTAAACGCCTGGAGCTCATCAAAAGTGGCCGAAATAGCTTATTTGATATTGTCATATCTTATGAAAAACAGGAGTATTCTAGCGCATTTGGTGATGCCTACATCCGTGCTCATCAGCAGTTCAGCGGCATTGCTCGCTATCCCTTAGCTATTACAATCTGTGAATTTAACCAACAAAATGATGTTGAAATTGTTTTTGAGGGTGCAGAAACCACTTTCAGCTACAAGGATCTGGGTTTTTTAAGTGAACGTTTAAGCTACATTCTGCAGCAAATAATGTCTACCCCTGACGTGCCGCTAAAAAAAATAGACTTGCTACCAGAAACTGAAAAGCAATTTCTATCTCCCCCACTTAAAGGTCAACACTCTGATGACCCTACGATACCTGTTATTTATCAATTTGAACAACAGGCTGAACGCTTTCCACAAGCCATCGCCATAGAGTCTGAAAATGAACAGATTAGCTATTATCAGTTAAATCAGCGTAGTAACCAGCTTGCAAACCAGTTAATTTCTCTCCATTCAAACAAAACAGGCATTACGGCAATTTGTATGCCACGTAGCCCCGAAATGATGATTGCTATTTTAGCGATTTTAAAAACAGGTGCAGCCTACTTACCGATAGACCCGAATACGCCTATTGAACGTATTGCTATCATACTTAAACAAGCGCGTGTAACACATATATTAAGTCTGAAATCATTACGCAAGCAATTATCACTATTTGAAAATAACGTGCTGTTTGTAGACGTTGCATCACAGTTTCCGCTTTGCTCACCTAATGTTTCTATAACAGAACATGATGTAGCTTATATTATTTATACTTCAGGGTCTACAGGTCAGCCCAAAGGGGTCGCATTACCCCATGCAGCACTTAGTCGGCGTATTGCCTGGATGCAGCGAAATTTTAATATGCAAACATCAGATCGTATTGCACAAACGATACAATTCAACTTTGATCCTTCATTAATTGAAATTTTTCTGGCATTTACACAAGGAGCAACACTGATTCTTGCACCTGAAAATTACCAGACACCCAAGGTATTTACTCAATTTATTATTAACAGGAACATCCATTTTCTGGCACTTGTGCCTTCCAGCTTGCGGCTTATATTGCAAGGATTAAAAACACATCAGCGCACAGCACTTAAGGTCGTTTGTTGTGGGGGTGAAGTTTTACCTCCAGAACTGGCAGAACAGTTTTTTCAGCAAACCAATGCACAACTTTTTAATGTATACGGCCCGACCGAAGCCACTCTTTTTGCAACAGCATATCGCTATCAAAAGTCCAACGATTCGGTCTTGCCTATTGGTCAGCCTATCAGCAATACTTATATTTATATTTTTGACCAATACCAACAAGCACTCCCTATTGGAGTGACAGGAGAAATTGTGATTGGTGGAGGCGCGTTGGCAGTAGGCTACCTGGCTGATCAAAACTTAACACAAGAAAAATTTATTAGTGATCCATATAATACTAAAGCTAGCGTAAGACTTTACAGAACAGGTGATTTAGGTTACATGGGCGCAAATGGACAGCTCTATTTTACAGGCCGAATTGACCGTCAGGTAAAAATAAGTGGTTATCGAATTGAGCTAGGCGAAATAGAAGCACTATTGTACAACCACTCGGAAGTCATAAATGCAGCGGCTGTTGTGTTTCAACAAAAAATATATGCCTATATCGCAACAAAAAATGTCAATAACGATCGCTTAATCCAGGTACTCTCTAAACTGTTACGCAGCCATTTACCACTCTACATGCAAGTTACTGCAATTATTCCGATTGCAACCATACCTCATACTGATGCCGGAAAAATTGATTATGTGGCGCTACCCACACCTAAGTTTACAAAAAAGAGTCAACAAATACTTCCCAGCAATATACTAGAAGCGGATTTGATACAGCTTTGGCAAAGCGTATTAAAAAGTGAACAAATGTCTATCAATGATAATTTTTTTGAACTCGGCGGTGACTCTCTGGCAGCTGTGAGATTAATGCAAAAAATCGAACAACTTACGGGTTATAAGCACTCGCTGTCATTACTGCTGCAACACCCCACCATACAGCAGCAGGCTGATTATTTAAGCTCTGAATTACCATTACAGAACCACCCCATCCTCAGAACCTTAAGTGAGAATACAAGTCACAGTATAACCCCTTTCTATCTAGCTGCCTCAGGGAAAGGGGATTCACTGCGTTTTAAAAGACTTGCAACCTGGCTGGAAGATTTATGTGTTCTACATATGTTACACCCAGCAGATCATCATCAATACCCTGGTATTACCCAATTGGCAACAGAATATGCAGAAATAATTCTGAGTAGAAATGAAGCGCCAGGTTATATAGGTGGATTTTCAATAGGCGGATTTGCAGCACTTGAAACAGCACGAATTTTAGCAGAAAAAGGTAAGCCACCTTTAGGCGTACTACTACTTGATACCTTGCACCCTCGCTGGCCTTTAACAGTCCCTGTTCCTTTTCGCTTACTGAATCATCTGATTATAAGCTTACGTCTAAACAAGCTGAGTGTGAATGGCAGTCGTTTGAATATTATGTTGACTGACCCAGGTATTACCATTCAACTTAACGCTGTTCAGACACATACAGTCAAACGATTTGATGGCTCTGTTGCTTTGTTAACGTCTTGTAAAATGCACCCCAAAGCATGGCTTTTTGCAAATTGGTATAAGTTATATGGTTCAAAGTTGCAACATTATAATGTTGCCGGGTTTCATGGCAGTATTTTTCAGGAACATAATATTAATAGTCTAAGCATTGCAATTCGTCAATTTATGAAGATTGGCTAATGCTAGTCGATAGGGCGTAGAGCGGACTTTAGTCCGCTCTACAGTCTCTATAGCCTAATGACCCCGAATTCCTTATTTTTAACCAAGGCTTTTATTATAAAGCTGTAGAACTTTTTTTACATATTTTTGTGTTTCAGAATAAGGAGGTATCTGATTATGATATTTTTTAACCGCATTTTCTCCCGCATTATAGGCAGCAACCGAAAGCGCTAGATCATTGTTAAAAAGACCTAATAAATACTTTAGGTAGCGGGTGCCTGCGAAAATATTTTGTTTGGGGTCTTGACGATCTTCAGCGCCATATTGGCGTGCTGTTGCAGGCATTAGCTGCATTAAACCTACTGCCCCAGCACTAGAAATTGCTTTTGCATCGTAAGCAGATTCAGCATAAATCACAGCATGAACTAATTTTGGATCAATTTTATGTTTGATTGCTGCTGCCTCAATAATCGGTGTATATTTCTTTTTGTTTTTTTTAAGATGTCTATAAGCGATATGATATTTCTTTGGCCTGGCTTGAGTAATCAGTTTATATTTATTATGTGCGGGTTTATCTGTGTAATACGCCCGCCCATCTGGTGCAGTATATTTATAAATATCGGCCCATATGGATGAGCTCCCTAGCAATATCCCTAATAGGTTAAATATCAATACAAACCGCAATATCATAAATTTATCTCTAAATATCAAACAGTGAATGAGCAAAAAGTGAGAAGCGTAGCTTTGGGGCTACCAACTTAATACGGGACAACTTCTTTGCAAAATAAGTAAGGTGGGCAGTTTTTTTTTGCCCACCATCAAGTTGAACCTCGGTGGGCAGAAAAGA
>CAZLLL010000037.1:0-12607 GCA_964560255.1 uncultured Methylomonas sp. | reverse complement strand
ATAGTCGGAATTTTTCTTACTTGTCTAACTCAGAAAAATAATTTAAGGGCATTAATAGAAACGCTACAAAAAATTCTTCCACCAATCCGTATCATAATACGCTCACATCCTGTCGCACTCGTTAATGAGAATTTTGAAGATATTTTACACAGCTATTCTTTTGTTGAGCTTAGTCATAATAGTACACTGGATAGTGATATTAAGCGTTGTGATTTAGCCGTATGTGGGAATACAAGCGCGGCAATTGAAATACTTAAAGGGGGGTGTCCTGTTATATATGATGGAAAACTTGATAGCATCTCTTATGATTTTAATCGTTTTATAGAGGAAGGTTTAATCATACCGATAGAAAAAATAAATGAGCAACCTTTTGAAAGAATAACAGAGTTTTACACAAGAGCAGAATGGGTAAAAATCATGCAGTTTTATGATGCTAGCTACCAGCATGATGCAACTGAACTTTTTAGGCACGTCGAAAAAGAGCTTAAATCAGTTCTTGATGAATAATATTTCTACACTCTTCTGATCTGAACTTGTTTAAGAATTATTTTTGAAACTGTGTATAGGCTTTTGCGAGGTATTAATTTGAATCAAATATTAAATCTGCTTGGTAGAGAAAAAGAACTCTTTATTGATGATATTTCTAACTATGAGGTGGAACTAAAGCACATAATATCCTCCTCAACCTTTTTAGTCATTGGTGGTGCTGGTTCTATAGGACAGGCGGTCAGCAAGGAAATATTCAAACGCAATCCCAAAAAACTCCATATTGTCGATTTAAGTGAAAACAATATGGTAGAGCTCGTTCGTGATATAAGAAGCTCTCTGGGCTACCTTGATGGCGAGTTCAAAACATTTGCGCTGGATGTTAATTCTATAGAGTACGATGCTTTTATCATGCAAGATGGACAATATGATTATGTGTTGAATTTGGCAGCATTGAAACATGTTCGTAGTGAAAAAGACCCCTATACTTTAATGCGAATGATAGATGTAAATATCCTCAACACAGATAAAACCTTGCAACAATCTATCGCTAATGGGACAAAAAAATATTTCTGTGTTTCGACAGACAAGGCAGCAAATCCAGTCAATATGATGGGTGCAAGTAAGCGTATCATGGAAATGTTTTTGATGCGGCGCAGTCTGGATATTACTGTTTCTACCGCTAGATTCGCCAATGTTGCTTTTTCCGACGGTTCGTTACTGCATAGTTTTGAGCAGAGAATTTTGAAAAAACAGCCCATAGTTGCACCACATGATATTAAACGTTACTTTGTGACACCTAAAGAGTCAGGTGAATTGTGTTTGATGAGCTGTATTTTTGGAGAAAATAGAGATATATTTTTTCCGAAACTGAGCCAGACATTACATCAGACTTCTTTTTCTGAAATAGCGCTAAAATATCTAGAAGCATTAGGCTATGAGCCCTATCTTTGTGAGTCGGAGGATGAAGCAAGACGGTTGGTGAAAACACTACCAGATGAAGGTCAATGGCCTTGTTTTTTTTCCAATAGCGACACGACGGGAGAAAAGGATTTTGAAGAATTTTATACCGATAAAGAGGTGCTTGATATGGATAGATTTCATAATCTGGGTGTGATTAAAAATAATCCAGCTTTTAACGAGATGGATCTGAACTTTTTTGTAGAAACAATGACTGAATTAAAAAAGGAACACAATTGGACCAAAGAACAAATCGTCTCATTATTCTTGCATATGATTCCGGGGTTTGCACATAAAGAGACCGGTAAATACCTTGATAGCAAGATGTAGATGGCACAAATGTATCAAGAAGTCATCCATTTTATCCGGGAAATATACAAGACAGATGCCTTTTTGCTATTGCATGAACCCGTTTTTTTGGGGAATGAAAAAAAGTATCTTAACGAATGTATAGACTCGACCTTTGTCTCTTCTGTTGGTAAATTTGTGGATCAGTTTGAAGAAAGAGTGGCTAAATTTACGGGGGCAAAATATGCGATAGCGACAGTAAATGGAACTGCTGCACTGCATGTTGCCTTGCAATTAGTCGGTGTCGATGAAAACAGTGAAGTCATCACTCAGCCTCTTTCATTTATCGCGACCTGTAATGCCATTAGTTATTGTGGTGCGAAGCCAGTGTTTGTTGATGTGGATAGAGATACGATGGGTTTAAGTCCAGCTAGTTTACTCGCTTTTCTTAATGAACAAACCGAACAAAGAAGTAATGTCTGTTTTAACAAAATAACGGGAAAGAGAATTTCAGCGGTACTGCCTATGCATACCTTTGGCTTGCCTTGCCGTATTGATGAGATTGCAGATATTTGTAAGCAATACAATATTGCACTCGTAGAAGATGCGGCTGAAAGCCTGGGCAGTTATTATAAAGGAAGGCATACCGGTACTTTTGGGCAGATCAGTGCGTTTAGTTTCAACGGTAATAAAATCATAACGACTGGCGGTGGTGGGATGATCGTGACTGATGATGAGGTACTGGCTAAAAGAGCAAAACATATTACCACCACAGCGAAATTGCCCCATGCTTTTGAGTATATGCATGATGAAATTGCATATAACTATCGTCTTCCAAATATCAATGCTGCTCTAGGCTGTGCACAAATGGAAACACTTGAGTTGATTTTGATGAATAAAAGAGAGCTTGCACAAATATATGAAAGTTTCTTTGAGAATACAGGTATATATTTTGTTTCAGAGGTATTGAATGCAAAAACTAATTATTGGTTAAATACAATTGCCTTGAAAAATAAAAAAAGCAGAGATGATTTTCTAAAAATGACCAATGATGCCGGGATTATGACGCGGCCTATCTGGCATATGCTTAACAAATTCGACATGTTCAAATCTTGCCAGGTAGGGGATCTTAGTAATGCAAATTGGCTTGAGGAATGTGTAGTAAACATTCCTAGTGGAGTACGTCAGTGATCGCTGAGCTAGTATTGATCGGTGGTGGTGGACACTGCAAATCTGCTATTGATGTCATTGAGCAATCTGGGCAGTATAAAATTGTAGGTATTCTTGATAAACCAGAGTTGGCGGGTCAGAAAGTATTAGGCTACAACATTATCGGTTCAGATGAGCAAATTGAAAAATTGGTAAATGAGGGTTATGAGTTTTTAATTACTGTTGGCCAGATACGAACATTTCAGACTCGATTAAAACTATTTTATAAATTACGCGAAAGTAAAGCTATACTAGCTACGATAATATCACCTCGTGCATATGTATCAAAGCATGCATTAATAAAAGAAGGTACTATTATAATGCATGATGCTCTGGTCAATGCAGGTGCCCGCATTGGGAAAAATTGTATTATAAATTCTAAATCACTCATCGAACATGATGTTGTCGTTGAAGATCATTGTCATATCTCCACAGCAGCCATTCTCAATGGTGGTTCGGTCGTAAAAGAGGGTACTTTTTTTGGCAGTAATGCGGTAAGTAAAGAGTATGTAACGACTGCAAATAAAGCTTTCATTAAAGCTGGCTCCCTGTTCTTAGGATAAAAAATGAAAAAGGTATTTATTATCGCAGAGGCAGGTGTTAATCATAATGGCAACACTAAAACTGCTAAAAATCTTATTGATGTCGCTGTCGATTCTGGTGCTGATGCGGTAAAGTTTCAAACTTTTAAAGCAGAAAACCTTGTCAGTAAAAATGCTCAGAAAGCAGATTATCAAAAACAGACAACTGATGCTAAAGAATCTCAATTTGAAATGATCAAAAAGTTAGAACTTGATCTTGATACTCACAAGGAGTTATTAGATTATTGTACCTGTAAAGGCATCATGTTTCTTTCCACTCCCTTTGATCATGTCAGTATAGATTTACTAAATGAACTTAAATTAGACATATTTAAAATTCCAAGTGGAGAAATAACTAACCTTCCTTATTTAAGACACATTGGTTCACTAAAAAAAGAGCTTATTCTGTCTACTGGCATGGCTCACTTAGGTGAGATTGAAAGTGCACTAGATATACTTGTAGCCTCTGGTACTCCCAAAGAAAAGATCACCGTATTGCATGCTAATACTGAATACCCGACACCTATGGAGGATGTTAACCTTAAAGCAATGCAGACAATTGCTGAGGCATTTAAAATTGATGTTGGCTATTCTGACCATACACTAGGTATCGAAGTTGATATTGCGGCAGTTGCTATGGGGGCTAAAGTCATTGAAAAACACTTTACGCTTGATAGAACAATGGATGGTCCAGACCACAAAGCTAGCCTGGAGCCTGATGAGCTTAAATCGATGGTTTTAGCAATCAGAAATATTGAAAAAGCGCTTGGTAATGGCATAAAAAGACCGAGCAAGAGCGAAAGAAAGAATATTTTGGTTGCTAGGAAAAGTATTGTGGCAAGTAGAGATATTAAAGAAGGTGAACAGTTATCGAAAGATAACCTTGCCATCAAGCGACCTGGAAATGGGATAAGCCCTATGCGATGGGATGGGGTGCTCGGACAGATTGCACAGAAAAGCTATAAAGCTGATGACTTAATATGATAAAAAGGGTCTGCGTTATTACTGGAAGCCGAGCTGAATATGGACTTTTTTATCCTATTATGCAAAAAATTCAGGTATCAAAAAAACTGACTCTACAACTTGTTGTTACAACTATGCATCTTGCAGAGGAGTTTGGACTGACATACAGGCAAATTGAAAAAGATGGTTTTATTATTGATGCAAAGATAGAGAACCTTCTTGTATCTGATAGTAAAGCGGCTATTGCCAAATCTACAGGATTAGCAATCATTTTGCTTGCTGATGCATTTGTACGTTTACAACCCGATATTGTTCTATTGCTCGGGGACCGTTTTGAAACCCATGCTGCGGCAACTACGGCTATGTTGATGAATATTCCTATTGCACATATTCATGGTGGTGAAGTATCGGAGGGGACAGTGGATGAGCAAATCAGGCACTCGATAACCAAGATGGCATCTTTACACTTTACTTCTACAGACGAATATAGAAATAGGGTAATCCAGATGGGAGAGAATCCAGAATTAGTATTTTGTACGGGTGCGCCCGGGATAGATAATATTCTGAGTATGGATCTTTTAGATAAGGATAATCTTGAAAAGGAATTAGAGTGGAAATTCGCGAGTCCTACGGCACTTTTCACCTTTCATTCAGAAACATTATCTAATATTGATGTGAGAGATCAGATTAAAGAGGTTCTTCAGGCGATAAAAAATTCAGCCGTCAATGTTCTCTTTACTTACGCGAATGCCGATAACGGCGGAAAGATTATTAATCAGACGATAGAAGACTTTGCAGCTCAGGATAAAGAAAAATATCGCATCGTAAAAAGTTTAGGTCAATTGAAGTATCTTTCGGCGATGAAACACAGTGATTTCCTTATTGGCAATACCTCTAGCGGAATTATTGAGGCCGCTAGTTTTCAAAAACCAGTGATCAATATTGGCAATCGTCAGCAAGGACGACTGCAAAGTGGTAATGTCATTGATTGCAATCTTGATAGTATAGAAAGCTCTATTATTAAAGCTCTAGCGGCTGATTTCATAAATCAGTGTAAAACAGTTGTCAATATCTATGGCAAAGGGCAAGCATCTGCACAGATTGTTCAGATACTTGAACAGCAAGACCTGACTTACGTAAAAAGGTTTTATGATTTATGAAAAGTATTGAAGGCATTACACTTGCGGGCGATTCAACTATAAAACAGGCGTTAACCATCATTAACACTGGCGGAG
The DNA here is from genome assembly GCA_964560255.1 of uncultured Methylomonas sp. Classification (GTDB taxonomy): domain Bacteria; phylum Pseudomonadota; class Gammaproteobacteria; order Methylococcales; family Methylomonadaceae; genus Methyloprofundus. The sequence goes on along the minus strand of CAZLLL010000037.1, from coordinate 6,885 downwards.
TTCAAATCGCTATGGTAGTTGGTGAGGAAGATAAGTTGATAGGTACCGTGACCGACGGAGATATTCGTAGAGGCTTGTTAAGCGGGCTATTACTGGAGAGTTCTATTGAATCCATTATCCATAAAAACCCAACAGTTTGCTCTGTCGGCGATTCTAAAGAGGCCATTTTAAAAATAGCCGTTGAGAAAAAGCTTTACCAGATTCCAATAGTTAATTCGGTGGGCGTACTGGTTGGTATTGCTGAGGTTGATGAGCTTTTAAAAGCTGCAGAGTTTTCCAATAAAGTCGTTTTGATGGTCGGGGGTATGGGCACAAGGTTACTTCCTTTAACCGCTGACCGTCCTAAACCACTGCTTGAGGTCGGTAATAAACCCATACTAGAGACGATTATCAATAATTTTTCTCAATACGGATTTAAGAATATCATTTTAAGTGTTAACTATAAATCACAGATGATTGAAGAATATTTTGGCGATGGTTCAAGATTTGGGGTTTCCATTGAGTATATTTTTGAAAATAAGCGTTTAGGGACTGCGGGATCTCTTGACTTAATGAGGGAGCACCTTAATGAGCCTTTTTTTGTTATGAACGGTGATTTACTGACCAATATTAATTGTAAATATATGCTTGAATATCATTTGGCAAGCCAGGCGGTGGCCACTATGGGAATACGCAAGTATGATTTTCAGGTTCCGTACGGTGTCGTTAATATTAAAAACCAGCTGATTACCAGTATCGAAGAAAAACCAGTCCATAAATTTTTCGTCAGTGGTGGTATCTATATACTAAATTCTGAAGTGCTAGATTATATTCCGCATGATACTTTCTATGATATTCCCGCTTTATTTGATACCTTGATTGCATACAAACAAAAAACAGTCTCGTTTCTTATTAAAGAATATTGGCTGGATATTGGCAGAATTAGTGATTTTGAGCGTGCAAATATTGAATATTCGAGTGTTTTCAATTGAAAGTTCTGATTATTGGTTTTGGATCTATTGGCAAACGACATTTTGAAATATTAAATTCTTTTAAAGAAATAGAGCAAATTGATATTGTATCAAAGCAGTTATTGAGTCTTGATAGTGTCGTTATTTATAAAGATATATTACAGGTTACAAACCTTGATCAATACGATTATTTTATCATTGCAAATGAGACTGCAAAACATTTTGTCAGCTTAAACTATCTTGTAAGTAAGGTGGACAATAAACAGATTCTAGTCGAGAAGCCTCTTTTTGCTAAAAATGAAACTCTCTCTATACAAGATAACAAAGTTTACACGGCCTATAATTTACGTTTTCATCTGCAAATAGAGTATATAAAAGAACAGATTAAAAAAAGAAAGGTTTTGTACGCCAATTTAATGGTTGGGCAGTACCTTCCATTATGGCGACCAGGACAGAATTATAAAAAATCTTATAGCGCAAATATCGAGTCCGGTGGAGGTGTGTTAAGAGATTTGAGTCATGAGCTAGATCTAGTCAATTGGTTATTTGGAGATATTAAGTCACTGCATTCAATCAACAAAAAGATTTCTAATCTTGAAATTACCTCAGATGATCTGTTTACTGCGGTGGGAGAAACAGAACAAGGTACTGTGATTAATTTATCAATGGACTATATCAGTAGAATCCCCCTTCGTCAGGTTATTGTGCACCTACAAAATATGACTTTGATTGCGGATTTGATTAGTGGGATAACTAAGGTGTCGCATTTAGAAAAAGCTTGTATTGAAAAAACTGCTGATCTGTCAGATAAAAATCAATCATATACAAAATTACATAGAGCAATATTGTATCATCGTGGGAAAAGTGTTTGTTCTTATCATGAAGGACTGAAAATTAATGCCATCATTGATAATGTCGAATTTAAGTATGAGAATTGCAACGATTAAAGATTAAAGATTAAAGCTAAGTTTATTATAAGAAGGTGTTGATTTGTTAGTTCGTCAGAGTAATATTTTATGTACTATTTGTGCGCGAGGTGGGTCTAAAGGTGTAAAAAATAAAAATATTCGGCCATTAAATGGTAAGCCAATGATTGCGTACACCATTGAACAGGCAAAAAAAAGCAAGCTGTTTGAGCATATCGTGATCAGTACCGATTCAGATGAAATAGCTGAAATCGGAGTTGCTAACGGTGCAGAAGTTTTTTTTAAACGTAATGAAGACATGGCCAGTGATACTGCAGGGAAACTTGACGTTATTAAAGACGCATTTAGACGATCCGAAAAATACTATCAGCATAATTTTGAATATCTCATTGATTTAGATGCGACAGCACCATTGCGTGATGTGCAAGATATCATTCATTCATTTGAGCACTTTAGAGATAATGATAATGATAATTTAATTACTGCCATGCTATCAAGAAGAAGTCCCTATTTTAATCTTGTAGAAATAAATAAACAGGGACATGTTGAGTTATCAAAAAAATTACAATCAACTGTGGTTCGTCGTCAAGATGCCCCTAAAAGTTATGATATGAATGCGTCAATTTATATATGGAAAAGGGATGCCTTGTTAAATAATGAAAGTTTATTTTTAAAAAAAACAGGCTTGTTTATCATGCCAGAAGAACGCTCAATCGATGTTGACTGTGAGTTAGATTTTAAAATTGTTGAACTGCTGATGAAGGAAAAAAATGCTAAAGAATAAAGTCATCGTTATTACTGGGGGCGCTGGATTAATAGGACAAGAATTTGTTAAAACTGTTATTGAAAATCAAGGTATTGCAATCATAGCAGATATTAATAAGAAACTGGGTAAGAAAACTAAAAAAACGCTTTCGAAAGTATTACAGACGGTCAATATTGATTTTGTTGAATTAGATATTACCAGTAAAAAATCTTTAAAAAGTTGTATGCATTATTTAGACTCAAAATATGGACGAGTGGATGCTTTAATCAATAATGCCTATCCAAGAAATCAAAATTACGGCAGACATTTTTTTGATGTAGAGTATAAGGATTTTGTGCAAAATATTGGTTTGAATTTAGGAGGGTATTTTTTAACATCACAACAGTTTGCCAGGTACTTTAAACAACAAGGTTACGGAAATATAATTAATATATCGTCTATATATGGAGTAGTCCCACCAAAATTTGAAATATACAAAAATACGACAATGACGACACCAGTGGAGTATGCTGCAATTAAATCTGGATTGATTCATATTACAAAATATATGGCTAAATATTTTAAAGGCATGAATATCAAAGTGAATGCTTTGAGTCCTGGTGGAATACTAGACAAGCAGCCCGAAAGTTTTTTAGCGTCATATAAAGATGAATGTATTAACAAGGGGATGCTTGATAAACGTGATTTAAATGGGGCTTTAGTTTTTTTGCTCAGTGATATGAGTCAATATGTCAATGGACAAAATATTATTGTAGATGATGGCTTTATTTTGTGATCATTGCATTTCTGGGCTATCAACTTAAGACGGGACACCCGTAAAATCGGTGGTGACTTCTATTAGCTGTTAATGCAGATTACTACTAAGAAAAGCCCGTTGACGCAATAATTATTTTAATATTAAACAATGAGTTATATATTTACCGTATTATGCACAGTCAATAGTAGTCACTATCGTAAAATCAACTGCTGGAGAGAACTCATATTACATCCGTCCTCCAGTAATTATTGTAGTTCTTCAGTTTTTAAACTGTCCCGTCTTAAGTTGGTAGCCCACTTTTGATATGAGGCAAGGATGACTCACTTTTCATTGGAAAATTATAGATTATATTTTCTTAAATAAAAAATAATGCTTAAGCAATATGCTAAATTATATTCGAAATAAAAGTATATATTTGATAAAACAGCACGATTTACTAAAAATAATATTTATATTAACGATAATCAGTTATTACCTTTTTGTATTTATTCAACAGATAGCAACTATTTTAGACGTAAGTCTTCTACATGAAGAATTACGTCAACTTTTTCCATACTATCAAAAAAATGATCCGCGATTATTTAACGGCGATTATATTACTTCTTATTACACAAGTAGCAATCAGCCTTATTTATATGACTGGCTCACTAGGTTCTGGTTATTTTGCGATGGAAGTTTAGTACAATTTCATCATATTATGCCAATAATATTATGGATACTGTTGCTTGCCTCAGCCGCTATAGCCGGATGGAGGTTACAAGGTTTCATTGGTTCACTCGGTGCATTTGGGCTAGTGCTTACGCAGCCTTTATTTCTATATCAAATTACTTCGGCAATACCTCATGCATTTGCATTTTCACTTTTAGGGTGGACTATCGTTGCATTGCTTTACGAAAATATTTTGGGCTTGGTTGTACTAACTTTATTGTCCAGTGTGTTATATCCGCCAGTCACACCTATCATTGGCCTGTCCTTAGGGGGATATTTAATATCGTTTTATAAAGATGAGCTAAAGAAATTTTCTCCTTCAATAATTATTAGAACTATTGCGATTGTAGGGAGTACAGGGTGTTTGTCAATTATCCTTGGGTCTGCGGTCTTACAGCCTAAAGAAGGTTTTGGTGAGCCTCTTGCATTGTTTCAAGAAATAGAAGAATTCCCTGAAAATGGTTTTGAAGGCAGATCTTTTATTGGCGTTACAGAGCCTCAGTTCTACATAGTGTCTAAGTTTCTCGATCAATTTAATGAAGCAGTAGGTGAAAGTGGGGGGGTAATTGTACTGCTGTTAATTTATTTATCTGTCGTATCACAAGGTCTTGTCAGCTATATACAAAACTCTCAGTATCAAAAAGGTCTGGGAATATTTATTATAGTTAATATTATTGTGGTTTCTTTAGTCTTTATATTTAAGCCTTTTTATATTTACCGTTTTTTCTTTTATCCATTTGCAATACTATTTTCTGTGTTGATGCCTTTAGGCGTGGTAAAGCTCTTTAGTTTTTTCAAAAATACAAAAAAATCGTTTTATTTATCCATGCTATTTCTTTTTATATTTACTTTAACATTGGATGGGTATAATCAAAAAAAGATTGGTTATTCTTCTGTTATTGATACAGAATCATATAAAGTGCTTGATTTTGTGCAGACATTACCGACAAATACATTAATTGCAGGCTGGCCTACTAATGCACTTAAAGGAAATTTAACAGAAATCATACCCTATATTGCAAAGCATCGTGTATTGATCCAGGGAAAAGCGCACTATCCTACTCATAAAGGATATTTAATAGAAATGCGCAAAAAGATGTATTCGTTTATTGATGCCTATTCAGCAAGTAATGGAAAAGCAATCAACAAGTTAAAAGACGACTACAACGTGAGTTATCTGCTGGTTGACAAACGTCATTTTTCTAAAAAAACCCCTATATATTTTGCTCCTTTTAAAAATTACATTAAAAATATATGGGCAAGTAGAAAAAAAGGGGAGTTTTTACTGAACAATTCAGAACTACAAGGTAAGGTTTTTGAAACAGAAAATTACTATATACTAAACATTAACGATTTTCTGGCTACCAATTAAGACAGGGAAGTCTTTCATAACTTGAGAGTCAAAAGTTCTCAGAGAATTTATAGTTTTGAATAGAGACATAAGATCTAAATCATTGAAATAATAAGTCATTATAAAACTACTTATCAATTCTAAATAATTTTTAATACCAATTTCATCAAATAGTTACGAGAACTTTTGACTCACCAGTTCATAATGATAAAAAAGGGGTTAGTTCTAACTTCGGCCACTATAACTAAAGTTCTTTTTTATTAAAAATTAAAGGTGTTATAAAACAATCTATTAAACATATTCATGAATATCTTTTTAATGAAAGTGGCCGAAGTTAGAACCAACCCCATAAAAAATTACCTTCTTCTAAAGCCTAAAATTGCCTGCAACCCCACCTTAAAGCGATAATCAAAAACTGTTATTGCAATACCCCTAAACCCGCCGAGTCACTTGAAAATATTTCAACATCACTACTTCGTTGCGGTGCCAGTTGCAGGCCTGCAAAATCAAATAGCTGAGAATCCGCCAATTGAGAAGGTGCTATATTTTGTAAACTGGCAAAAATACTTTCTACGCGACCTGGTGTATTTTTATCCCAGTTTTGCAGCATTTTCTTCATTGCCTGGCGCTGTAAATTTTCTTGTGAGCCGCATAAATTACAGGGGATAATAGGAAACTGTTTATAATCTGCATATTTCTCTATATCTTTTTCTTTGCAATATGCCAGTGGTCTGATCACCATATTCTGACCATCATCACTCAGTAACTTCGGTGGCATTGCTTTTAATTTTCCTGCATAAAACAAGTTGAGAAAAAAAGTTTCCAGAATATCATCTCGATGGTGCCCTAAAGCGATTTTTGTGATTCCTTGCTGTTTTGCATAGCCATATAATGAGCCGCGACGTAACCGGGAGCAGAGACTACAGGTCGTTTTCCCTTCGGGAATTATACGCTTGACGACACTGTAAGTGTCATTTTCAATAATATGATAGGGTACGCCAATACTTTGCAGATATTCAGGTAATATATATTCGGGAAAACCAGGTTGTTTTTGATCTAGATTGACTGCCAGAATATCAAATTGAATCGGTGCTGTTTTCTGCAAGTGGATCAAGATGTCCAGCAGAGTGTAAGAATCTTTCCCCCCCGACAAACACACCATGACTTTATCGGCTTCTTCTATCATATTGAAGTCAGCAATCGCACTGCCTACGTTTCTACGTATGCGTTTACGTAATTTGTTAATTTCTGTGCGATCTTTATTTGGATTGGACATGTGAAAACTTCTTATTAAAAACGACAAAAGGCGAGGGAGTGCTCTAGGTCATAAAGCACTTTCTCGCCTTTTGTTTCGGTTGTCGATGTAGAGCGGACTTCAGTCCGCTAATATCACACACGCTAAAGGCTCCTTAACTTTTATTTTACAA
>CAZLLL010000036.1:0-12894 GCA_964560255.1 uncultured Methylomonas sp. | reverse complement strand
AGTGCATAAAATACACCCTATATCCTGTTTTTCATTTTTAATGATATTCAACAGTGTAAACTACTTTTATGCGGATATGAAGGGAGGCCTATTTTTAGGCAAAAATAAAAAGTCCATAAGATTCTGATAGCCAGACAGATAAGCGATAAATAAAAATGAGCAAACACAAACAGGCAGAGCATGACCCTCAATTTCAACCGACCACAGTTCAAACAAGTAATCTACCACCGTTGCCTTTTGCCAACAAATCTTTTCTAAGCTTTCTAGGCACCCAGGCTTTCGGTGCTTTTAATGATAATGTATTCAAACAATTAGTGTTGTTACTAGGTGTTGGTTATTCAATGGCGAATATAGAATATCAGGCTGTCGTACAATTCTTGTTTGCCTTGCCCTTTTTACTTTTTTCAGGGCTTGCAGGTGATCTCTCTGACCGCTATAGTAAAGGCAAGCTGATGATCATTTGCAAAGTTGCCGAAATCATTATTGCTATACTAAGTGTAGGGGCATTTATGATGATCACGGTCGGCCCAGCGAGCGTACATGAAGCTCCCCTTTACCTTTGCTTACTAGCAGGCGTTGCCTTTCTGCTGGGGACACAAAGTGCATTTTTTGGCCCATCAAAATATGGTGGCCTGCCAGAACTCGTGCGCCCAAATGATCTTGCATCGGCTACGGGTTTAACACAAATGACCACCTTTCTGGCAATAATTTTCGGTGTTGCAGTCGCTGGCCTGCTTGCAGATATGCTGGTCGGCCGTATGTACCTGGCAGGGTTGATTACTGTCGGCATTGCACTACTTGGAACGATCAGTTCATTAGGCATTGCTCGAAATGCGCCCGCTGATAGACAGCGGCGTATATCTGCTAAATCTTTCATTAGTGTCATACCGACATTAAGCCATATCTTTCGCAACGATCCATTAATGACACGCGTTATGATTGTCTATTCATGGTTCTGGTTTGTCGGAGGATTTACATTAACCTCCATTAACGCATTTGGGCGTTTTCAATTAGGCTTGAATAATTTTGAAACCAGCATGATGGTTGCTGCAACCTCACTGGGCATAGCAATCGGAAGCGTATTGGTTGCCCATCTATCCCACGGAAAAGTACGCTTAAGTCTGATCGTGCCTGCATTGATTGTTTTGGTCATATGCCTTATGAGTTTGGCTTTAATTCCTGTGCATAGCCCAACGTTAGAAAATATTGCAGCATTTAATCAACTTAAAAACACGCCTGAATTACTAGCAACAGCAAATATTTTTCCTGGCGCTCCCATATCAATACGCGCAATGGCTTTTGGCTTATTTTTTCTTTTGGGTACTTCTGCCGGCTTCTTTTCCATACCGCTGTTAACTTTCATCCAGGCACGTCCAGCTACCAGTGAAAAAGGCTCTGTTTTTGCGGCAGTTAACTGGTTTAACTGGATTTTTATCCTAGTATCGGCTATTGCTTATGGCGTTGGAATGAAGTTACTCGCCAATCATGCTAATCTTCTATTAGCTGCATTAGGTGCAAGCACTTTATTAGTCGGACTGACCTTTATCCCTGGAATTTTTCGTATCTTAAAGCATGAAAAACTGGATTATATATATTTCAAGCAATCATTGTAGAGCAGACCTTAGTCCGTTGCCCCTAACCTAGGAACGTACACGAAATAAGTTGGGCAACTTGCTTGTCTTTTTATCCGTCTTCAGCGCTGTATGAATAGTTACGTAGCTGGCTATGCGCCTATTTATACGCCTTGAATACGAATAAAAATACTGCGCCAGTTGCCCAACTTATTTCGTGCACGTTCCCTAGGGTGTCCAAACGCCTAAAATCTCCTAGCCAGGAAATGGTTTGATCATTACCCGCGCCAAGATAACCTCCCATTTTCCGGTGGTGTGTCTTATTGACTGCGTATCATGAGGAGAACATATAACTCGTTGTTTAATTGGCTAATAACTCACATTGAGCGGGTATGGTTTTATATTTTTCGATTAACTTTTAATTTTAAAACAAATGCTTATACTAAGTTTATTAGGTTTCAATGACTTATATAGAATAATTTAAAATCAATGTGTTACATGAAATTAAAAATACCTGATTTCTAATGTTATATTTTTATTATTTATACGGTTTTCCATAACACTCTAATAATTAATGTATTTTTAATATAAAAAAACAGACAATAGACCCGCTCAATGTAAGTTTAAAACTCATAAATAATAAATAGACGCATTACATGTATAATGCTACGCAACTATTAGGGAATAAAATAACTTGTGCAGTGGAGAGTAGATTGCACCCATGAAAAAAGGCAAGTAATCATATTAAAGATGCATAACTAAACGCTAATATAGAAGTAACGACTCAGGCTATGATTTATTGGGCTGTGGCGATTTTGATACTTCATTTTGGATGATAAAGGCAGAAAAATAGACATTTTTTAACTGTTCAACTACTTTTATGCCACAAATATCTCTACAGCCCAAGAAACAATCGCCTGAGTCGTTACATATAAAATATAATGGGTAGCCACGAAAGTCAGGGGGTGTAACTCACCTTCTGCTATCACCAAAAATCAAAGGCTTAGTGTATTTTTTGTTATCAGATAATCAGACATTTACGTGTTTATTGTGCTTATTTTTGGCTCTGCAATAGTAAATCAATAAGTTAGGGAGCGGAGAGTGGGTTGCACCCAAAGTCAGGCAGGGCGAGATGTGGAAAGAATTTTTTTATGTTTTTTATTTAAATTGTTATGATTGATACTTTATAGAGCCTATTTTCTATATTGACTAGTAATATATTTAGCTTAGGCTAAACTCCTTACATAGATTGATAAGGAATTATTTATGAACGAAAGTTATCCTTTGGTGTTTGGCGAGGAACTGGATAAGCAAGATGATCAAAGCTATCCTTTAGTACTTGACGAAGAGCTTGTTGAAAAGCCGAATAAGCAAGATGATCAAAGTTATCCTTTAGTACTTGGGGAAGAGCTGAATAAGCAGGATTTTACAGAATTTGAATTCAGTGAACCCGAGTTTTTATTGCAAAATAGTAAACTATTGCATTTAAAGGAAGTCAATTATTATGTGCTGAATTTTCTGGTTTCATCTATTTTAAGAAAGCCTACGAATTTACTTATTCATTTGCAACGTATTACACTTTGCCATAAACAAAAAAATGAAGAAAAACTCTATGCGGCAGTAGTCGATTTTTTTATTGTTTTACAAGGCTCTGGCATGTCTCTTAAGCAAAGGATGCTAGCAGGCTGCAGAAATCAGCTTTCGCCCATATTATTTCAGCGCCTACAAATTTATCTTACTGATTATCAGCTCATTCAAGGTAATATTTATACTGTATTAACCTTAGGTATTGAAAGTAATATAGAGTTAGTTGTTGAGCAACTGGATAATAAGTCTACATTAGACTGCGACCCTCTTCAGATAGCCCAGGATTTTATCGAATATGAGCAGCAAGATGATGCAAGAGAAGTCTTAGAAACGGCTATTATGACTGATCCTGATAATACTGAATTACATCTGGAATTACTTCAACTCTATATCTCAACTGACAATAGTGATGCCTTTCATAAGATGCAGTCTGTTTTATCTGATATCAATCATTCCATGCAACCGCAGTGGGATGAATTAAATGCTTATTTTACGCAGTAGAATGAAAAGCAAAGCAACTATTACTATTGGTGCCTCTCTATGGAATGGATGGTCAAACTCATAAACTATGCTGATATTTTTATTTGGCTTATACTTAAAGATATAGCATAAGAAAGTATTACTTCACGCAATAGAATGAAAAGAAAACCCAAAAAAAACCCCCTATTAGTGTGTCTCTATGGGATGGATACTCGAACGCAAAAAACCATGCAGATGTTTTTACTAGGCCCCTGCAAAGAAATAGCGCGTGTCGTAAAAGAAAGTGAGGCAGAAATTGATATTATAGATGCTGATGCGATAGGTGCTAAAGATCTTCTCGATCTATGTTTGGCACGAAAGCCTATGCGACCTGTTATCCTTTTAGCTCTGGAGCAGCTTGAAATAGAAAATACTATTTATGTAAAAAAACCTGTTAAAACGGAAATGATGCTGTCTGCTTTTAAAGAAGCAGACAAATGGCTTAAAGGTAAAAAGAAAAAAACAGGCATCAAAAAGCCGATAAGGCCAGTTGTAACGGAAAAACCTGCACAAAAGGTTGAAATAAGTAAACCAGCTGCAAAAGTCCAGCACGTAAAAATTGATAAGCTATCTGATGAGAAAAAGGTATATGTCAATCCCATAGAACAACAAAAGACTGAGAAACATAAAGCTGCCATGATGATAAATGAGCAGAGTTTTTCCAGTTTTCTTGGCATAGTTCCCGGGGTCGATTTTGATGACCCCCTTCAATGGCAAAATGCAAGTTATAACCCCAAACAGTATTATCAAGGTTATGTCCAGTCCGCTGTGAAAACTGCACTTAATAAAGGCCAGACACTACAGCTAAATTCTGGCTGGAAACCTTTAATAATATTTCCGAATAGTGATGAAGTCTGGCTGGATGTTGATGATAAACAATTACGTGCATTTGCAGGTGTGACGATTAGCGCTGTGCGTGAGGCGGAGACTAGTGCTAGTGCTAGTGCTATGAGGCTACTACCTGTCAACCCAGATCAAGAAATATTCTCAACAAAATTAGATAAATTCCATAGTATCAATGCATTTTTATGGAAATTAGCGTGCTGGACTTCAAAAGGTCGTTATCCCAGCTCAATAGAAGCCTTGTCTGCACCTCTTTATCTTAAACAATGGCCCAATTTTACACGCCTTGTCATTACCCCCCATGCAATGAGAATATCGGCACTATTAATTTCTGGCCCTAGATCAATAGAGGGTATTATTCACACACTTAATATAAAACCGCAATATGTCTTTATTTTTGTCAGTGCAGCTTATGCAACCGGAATTCTCGGACACGCACGGCGACAAGCTGATAAAATTATTGAGACAGAAATACCAGCAGTAAAATCGGTGGAGAAGAAAGGTATAATAAGTCGTATAATGAAAAAGCTTCGGGGTTATATTTAAAAACATGAGTCAATATAAAATAATTTTTACAGGCCCTGTCGGTGCAGGTAAAACAACCGCAATTTCCTCCATCAGTGATGTCCCTCTTATTAAAACGGAAGAAATTGCAAGTGATATGACTAAGCTAAGGAAGGCTGAAACGACAGTGGCTATGGATTATGGCATTATGAATTTAAAGGGAAATGAAAAAATTCATTTGTATGGTACCCCAGGGCAGGAACGCTTCGATTTTATGTGGGATATTTTAACCAAAGGAGGGATAGGTCTGGTTTTATTACTCGATAATTCGCGTGCAGATCCCTTTAAAGATATGCAGTTTTTTTTAAATTCATTTGCTGATTTTATACAGGAAACGGGGGTTGCAATTGGGGTAACGCAAATGGATATCAGTGCTTATCCTACTATAGATGAGTATCATCAGCATTTACAGGAAAGTAATATTAAAGTGCCTATTTTTTCTGTCGATGCGCGTAAAAAAAATGATGTTTCAATTTTAGTGCAAGCACTAATGTTTGCCTTAGACCCTGGCTTAGACGAGGAGTAATATAATGAGTGGTGCCCGATTAGCTGAGGGTTTATATATCTATTTAACGCCTGCGGGGTGTTATTATGCTGTCTCTTCCATAGATAAAGACCCTGTTAGACAGTTTTTACTATCATTATTAGGGAGGAATAAGACCCCAAAATTGAATATTGAGAATTTACAGGAATTAATGTCAATTGACGATACAGATGAATGTGTCGCTTTATTACAGAAGTGCCAACAATTAGGCTGGGTACAAGGACTAAAACAAGAGCGCAAAGCACCCTCTGATTCTTTAGAGAATCTGTTACCTGAACTACTGAATAAAATCTCCGAAGAAGGTAAGATTCTAATAGCCGATGATCAGGGATTTTACTTAGCCTGTAATGGTTTTCCACATAAAGTAGCAGAACAAATATCTGCTCTGACTGCTGAACTGTCTGTTATTCACGAACGTAGGGCCGGCTTATTAATAAAAAAATTAGGCCTGCATAGTCATGCCTGGGCCATTGTTAATGCATCCGGAAATAGTCAGTTAGGATTTTGGCCTTTATTTATAGGTAATACTCAGTTTGTTATTGTCCTTTCGGGAATACCACACTTTATGCAAAGTGAATTTGTTAGCTTAGTATGGGCGTTATGCGTACGCTATGCTAAAAAATAAATAATATTTTTAATTGTTAAACGGAGAAAACTATGCGTGAAGAAATGTTAACGACGACACTCAATGAATTAAATGGAACATCTGCTGATATTGAAGCATCCGGTATTATTTCCACCGATGGTTTGATGATGGCTTCTGTTTTACCCGCTAATTTAGATGAAGACAGGGTTGGGGCGATGAGTGCAGCTATGCTGTCATTGGGGGATAGAACAGCACAGGAATTAGCACGCGGTGAGCTGGAGCAAGTATTAATTAAAGGAGATAGAGGCTATGTGTTGATGACATATGCAGGAGAAGAAGCGGTATTAACTGTATTAGCGAAGCCCAATGCAAAATTGGGCTTAATTTTTCTTGATGTAAAACGCGCGGCTGAAAGTATTACTGAACTATTGAGTTGATCGCTTATTATCTTAATTTTTAGTTATTTTTAAAAATAAAGAACAGGAATAAGTAAATGTTACATGATATGAAAGCTGTAGATATTATCGGTGATTTTCAGGAGGCCATAGTAGAGTTATACGGAGGATTGAGCCGGAAAATTTTATATACTGAGATTGAAACACCCTACCCTGATGGCAAATTAATTGTTTCTAGTACGGATAAACAAGGTGTTATTACACATGTCAATCAATCATTTATCGAGATGTCAGGGTTTGAAGAAGATGAATTAATCGGTGTACCACACTGTATATTAAGGCATCCTGATATGCCCTCAGCTGCTTTCAAAGATTTATGGAATACTGTTAATACAGGAAAAAAATGGCAGGGTTTTGTTAAAAACTTACGTAAAGATGGTGGCTACTACTGGGTAAAAGCGACTGTTATTCCAAATGTGAGGAAGAGCGTAGTTGTTGGCTATACATCAGTTCGGCGCAAACCATCAAGAACGAAAGTAGATGAATGCATCAAACTTTATCCTACCTTGTTTTAGAATTGGAGCTTGTTAATGTCTTATCAATTTACGGTTAGTCCGGATTTTACTCCAGACCACCTTTCCGGTTGGTATATTTTTAATACCTGGTTACAAAAGCAAAGTGACAATGCAATTCATCTGGAAATGTACAATGATTTTCATGAACAGCGAGAAGCAATTAATAATGATAATGTTGATTTAATTTATGCCAATCCGTTTGATGCGGCTATGCTGGCACGGGAAAAAGGATTTAAACCTTTGGTTAAATCGGCGGGAGGATCTGATGAGGCGATTATTGCAGTCAATGCAAGCAATCACGCTGAAGATGTTGCTGATTTAAATGCCGGAATTAAACTTGCTGTGACGGATGATCCAGATGTTCGCATGATGGGTATGATTATGTTAGAGCCCAGTGATTTAGATGAAAGTAATATAGAAATAATTCCTAGTGATACTTATGTGATAGTTGCAAAACATCTACTTAAAAAGGAAGCCGATATTGGGATATTTCTAGCAGAAGCCTATGATGAATTATCAAACATGATTAAAAGACAATTGCGCGTGTTAGTGCGTAGTCAGATCAACGTCATCCATCACTCTCTTATGATTGGGCCCAAACTTTTAGATCAACGTAAAAATATACATGATACCTTAGTGCACATGCATCATGATGCAAGAGGGCGTAGTGTATTAGAAAGCTTAGGATTTGAGCAATGGCAAACTGTTGACGATGAAGATATGGAATTTATGATTGACCTGATGGATACCTTGACAATGTAATGAAATTTAAAGGCAAGTTAATCGTAGCGGTTTCGTCCAGAGCATTATTTGATCTTGATCAATCGCACCAAATCTTTGAAAAGGAAGGAAAGAAGGCTTATTGTGCCTACCAGATAAAACATGAAGAAGATGTTTTAGAGCCTGGTTTTGGATACGACTTAGTTAGAAAGTTATTGACTATTAATACCTTATCTGAGGCCAAGCAACCTTTAGTAGAAGTTATTCTACTGTCGCAAAATAGTGCAGATACGGGGTTAAGAATTTTTAATTCCATTGACCACTATCAACTCAATATTACCCGGGCAGCTTTTACCAGTGGAATATCACCTTATGGATATATTCCAGCATTTGGAGCACATTTATTTTTATCAGCGAATGTTGAGGATGTGACCAATGCTCTTAACGCGGGTTATGCCGCAGCAACCATTTTATCCGGTAACAGTCAACAATCTGATGTGCAGCAATTACGTATTGCTTTTGATGGTGATGCCGTTTTATTTTCTGACCAGTCTGAACGAATTTACCAGCAACAAGGGCTCGCTGCTTTTACAGAAAATGAAAAAAACGCAGCAAAGATTCCCCTAAGCGGAGGACCTTTTAAAGGTTTTTTAGAGGCATTACAATGTATACAGGCACAATTTGAAGAACAAAAATCTCCTATACGGACTGCATTAGTCACCGCGAGATCTGCACCTGCTCATGAGAGAGTAGTACGAACATTGCGTAAATGGGGCATTAGAATTGATGAAGCTCTATTTTTAGGCGGCATGCCCAAACAAGAGTTTTTAAAAGCCTTTGGAGCAGATATTTTCTTTGATGATCAAAAAAGGCATTGCGATGCAGCTGCTGAGCATATTTCTACTGCCCATGTGCCACATGGGATATCGAATCAGTAAGCTTTCAATATATTGCAGTACAAGTAAACCTCACGAATCGATAGGGTTAAAAACCTCGTTTCTAAATTCTAGTGTAGGTTCTGGGTGAGATACGAACCTCAGTAAATACACCATCAAACCATAAGTGTTGGGGTTTGTACCTCATCCACAACCTACATTTATTTAAGTAACGCGCAAGATATCAAGAGTTTATTTATTGCAGGGCATTTTAGCTTGCTTTACTCAATATGAACATCACAAAAACTGTCTAATTATATGTTAATGCTTGTGTTGAACTTAACTACATTTTTAAGGAACTTGTTTGATGCTGCTATTAAGCTACTTTTAATGCAGCTTTTCCGGTTTGAGATAACTCTGAATAGGCACGGTAGCCATTTTTAAAAGTATCCCATATTGAATTATCTTGTATTTCTTCAACATCAAAACGGTATGGTGAACGTTTGCCACGATGCTCGCAAGTTTCTCCGACTTGTTCAATGGCAAACCCCTGTCTACCAATCACGCGAACAAGTGCTTTATTTGTTAGCAAATACCACTTATTAATATCATTTACTACACTATACTTCAGGGCAGCATTAAATAAACCCCAAATTATTGTGCTTTTAACTTTAGGGTTACTATAAAAATTTTTTACTTGTGCATCGTCTTCTTGTGCATCAAGCAGAGAAGGTTCATTTGATTTATCTTCATTAATACCGTATGCATTTTGTACAAAGGGTTTTCTGATTTCTTTTACTAAACAAAGTCTGGAAATTTCAATAGCTGGGCTATCAATTTCATGATCCAAAGAGCTAATTTCTTGCAAAGGCAAGATCTTGTCATGATGGACTACACGCATCGCACCAATCCATTCCCCTGTGTGTTTTAGACGTACTAAAAAGTGAGAAGAACGATTATCTTCATCATTTTGAGAATCCCACTTATCATATTCTTGTTGATCTGGAAAATTTGCCGTATCTTCGTAACCTAGTTCTTCACAATAAACCTGATACCTAATATTGTAGTGTACTTCACGACCTTCTTTAGTATCCGCTAAAAAAACTTCAAAATAATCATCGAACATTTCATTAACTCCAAATTATTAGTAAAAGTAAAAATATAGTCAAAAACTATTACTAAAATATGAAGCATTAGTTATGCCAACATTCCTTATAGTGTATCTGTGTAAACCAGCGTCATTCTATAAATACGTTACACTCCGATACTACTCTACATAGTAATTTCAATGGCTAGCAATTAAACGCATACCCTGTGCCTCCTGATATGCGCTTACCGACACCACTGGCTAAATTGCTTACCAATAGAGTCTAAAATTTATCTTTGAGTATGGCCATTAAAAAATTATCGATAAAAAGGAAAGTGAAAGAAAAGATTATTATTGAAAATATTTTTTTAGCAACTACAGTACAAAAAAAACATAACTAGTTGATTAAAATTAACTTAAAATTTATTTCAGACTATATGAAATTTGACCCTTAATTTTAATACCGTCTCATACAGACGACAAACACTACATTAGCAAACTATAAAGCCTGTATTTTTTATTGACACCTAAAAGAAGCCTAGGCTTTTCAATATTTAGACAGAGCAGAGTTAAAAAAACTTTAGATTTTATAGAGCTTGCAAGGGCTAAGCGATTAGGCACTTACAAAACATATCATTTGAAGAAGCGAAAGGGGACGACAAAAAATCACTAAATTTTATATGCAAAAGACCCGCTAATGTCATGTCGTAATTATGAGACAGACAGGTATTAGATATCTTCTCTGTTTTCAGAATAGTCTTCATATCGAATAACTGGGGTACAAATTAAAGGCTATCCTTTTCTAAGTTTTCTGATTCTAACGGTTTCTGTTGATAGATGTTTTTGCATAGTAATATATTTAAATCATTGTGTTACAGGTTTTTATCTATTCTTCAAAAGGCTAAGAACCATAATTAAGCTATTCATTGCAGACAACCAAGACTTAATTTTTCAAGGATTAACGCCCTTAAGGTAAATATATCAAATACTTAAACCATCAACGGAATCCGTTATAATCAGTAAGTTTTGTTTATTTTGAGCCCAGTTATTATTCTAGCTACAAGCTTAAGACGGGACATTCTTTATATTTATAGGCTATTTAAAGAAGTAGGTTACGGGTAAGGCACCGATCCCAACAAAATTCATCCCCTAGGCCACCAATGTTGAGGTTCGTGCCTCACCCGCAACCTGCGTAGCTCGTCTCAGTTTATTGTCTTTATCTTAAGGCGGAACATACAGTAGACCCGTAGGGCGTGGCTTCAAGCCCGCCTTTAGGGAGCTGGAAATAAATAATCGTCCAGTATTGGGCAGGATTTTTGTTCGTATTCAAGGCGTAGTAACCGGCGCATAGCAAGCTACGTAACGGTTACTACAACGCAGAAGACGGACAAAAAGACCAGCAATATTGGATGATTATTTGTTTCCATCTCCCTTAAAATAAGCTCTAGTGTTGGTGGGCTGAAGCCGCGCCCTACGGATTTGAAACATCCCGCATTAAAACGGTAGCCCAAACGTTCCATGTTAAATTCGTAGCCGTAATTTATCCAATAATTTTACTTCTCCCTCGTAATAATCCCTGTTGAAATGTATTGTTCGGCTGCCATAAATCACCTGCTAAAATTGAGGCAATTTCCTTTTTAATGCCTTCGTGTCTATCATGTTCAAAAAAAAGATTTTCCACCAGATTTGAACAATAAAATCGCTCTATTAATAAGTACATGGTCTTAAACCCTTTTTGATAGGATTCATCAGTCTGCTGGTGCAACAAGGGGTCAGCTTCGGTTTCCGAAATCAGACCCTGATGCAGTTGGTCTGCTATAAATTCAGCAGTTTTGACGGCAAAGAAAAACCCCGATGAAAAAACCGGATCCAAAAAGCCTGCAGCATCACCACAACAAGCAAAGCGTTGACCATAACGCTGCTTATTCAAATAACTAAAATCCGCTTCTATGCGTAAATCTGAAATGACCTCCGCACCTTCGAGTAATTCATTCATCCGCGAAGATGCATTAATATAGCGTGCAAATAATGCTTCTTGTTTTAACGCTTCTGGTATCGCCTTCTGTACAACCAAGCCAACACTCAAGCGCCTTTGTACTAAAGGGATACACCATATCCAGCCAATATCAGTCAATAAAACCTGTACATTTCCCTGGGCAAAAAGTTCATTAGAAGCTGCCGATGGGGCGAGCTGATAATGTTTGTATAATGCAAACTTACCCAGATTATTAATTTTATCGATACTGCTTAACTTCTTTCCCATAAGCGCATTGCGTCCAGTCGCATCTATAAAATAGCGCCCCTGATACTGGTCTTTATCTGTTGTAATCTGTACTTCCGTTGCTGTACAGCTTACTGCTGTGACTTGCTCTTGCTGATGTGCTTCCACTCCATGCTTAAGCGCATTATCAAAAAGTTTTTTATCAAATATCGAGCGTTCTATCTGAAAGGTATGGAAAATATCTACAAATGAAAAAAAAGTGCGCCTATCTGATGCTTCATCAATAAATTCTGCCCCACCTTTGCGTAAATTACCGACACTCCAGTCTATGCCTAATCTATCCATAATCGGCTCAATCATCGGTAGCATGGATTCACCGATATGAAAACGCGGATGGATATCCCGTTCTATCAATAAGACACTATGCCCATATTGTGCTAGCAGGGTTGCCGCTGTCGTACCTGCAGGGCCGCCCCCTGCAATAATGACATCATATTTCTGTTGTTTCACAATCAATCTCTCTTTATGCTGTTTTTTTGTACTTCACAGATAAGGTGAAATACGGAAAAATCGGCTTTATACGGTAACCGTTAACCTCCTCCTCTGGAAAACATGGATTGAACAAAGATTTTCTAATAAAACCTCCCCCTAACCACTCCTTGCCAAGGAGGGGGACTGAACGGTTACTTTATACGGGCTACTTTTATATCTGTCATCTGAGAATTATCATAAATTAAGAGTGCCTAAAAATAGCTATGGAATGGGAATTGAATAAGTTGTGCAATTATGACGCAGTATTTTTGTTTG
>CAZLLL010000035.1:0-12936 GCA_964560255.1 uncultured Methylomonas sp. | reverse complement strand
AGGTGCTTCTTAGTAAGAAAGGCATCCAATAATTTTTTGATTACCGTTTTATCTTTGAGAATAAGTAGGGTCAGTGTAAACTTAATCTGCAATAGCTAAAGCTCTTTCACTCCTGCCTTATGTCTCGCCTAAAACTACTTACCTATATTGATTATTTCGCACGCTCTTAAGCTGCTTGTACTGGAATAGTATGACTCGTTCTCACCATCTCATTATTATCATTAAAATAAACCAGGGTAGGCTGGTAATTCTTTAGCTCTGCTTCATTAAGTTCAGCATATGAGCATACAATAATATAATCACCAGGGCAGGCGAGACGTGCAGCTGCGCCATTGATTGAAAAAATGCCAGAACCCTCTTCAGCGCGTATCGCATAAGTGGTAAATCGTTCACCATTGTTGACATTATATATCTGGATCTGTTCGTATTCTCTTATCCCTGAGTAATCCAGTATTTTTCCATCAATAGCACAAGAGCCTTCATAACCTAATTCAGCATGAGTTACTGTTGCTCGATGTAATTTTGCTTTAAGCATTGTAATTTGCATATCAGTTTAGGGTCTATAAAATTTTTAGAACTCATTATTATCCCAAATTAACAAAATGCATACAAGCATTAAATTTTCATATGAACACTTAAATACACCTTTGACACTGTTCATTAATTTTACAAAATAGCTAAATATTAATTTGAATATTATCTATCAACCGCGTTGCCCCTAATCGCGCAGCCAATAAAATAATCAACTCACTGTCTTCACTCGTTGCAGTTTTTAAATCATGCCTTCTGCAAATTGAAAAATAATCAGGCTTAAACCCTTGTTCTATCAAACTCTGAAGGGTTTGCTGTTCTATTTCAGCATAACTAAAGTGTTTTGCTAAAACAGCCTGTTTCGCCCGACCAAGTATTTGATATAACTGCGCCGCCTGATTTCTTTGCCCCTCAGTTAAGTAGCCATTTCGCGAGCTCATCGCTAAACCATTTACTTCTCGAAAAGTTGGTACAGAAATAATATCTATGGGGATATTTAGATCAACAACCATCGCTCGTATCACCGCAAGTTGCTGAAAATCTTTCTCACCAAAAAACGCCATATCAGGCTGTACAATATTAAACAGCTTATTCACAACGGTGGCGACACCATTAAAATGCCCTGGTCTGGCCGCACCGCAATGGCTCTCTGAAACATGACTAACACAGACTTCGGTCATGCCTGTATCGGGATACATTTCTGCAGTGTCTGGCATAAAAACCATATCGACAGATAAGCTTTGCAATTTTTCAATATCAGCTTCCAGAGTGCGCGGGTAACTAGACAAATCTTCGCCTTCCCCAAATTGAGTGGGATTGACAAAGATACTAACAACCATACGATCCGCCAGTGCTTTTGCGGCACTCACTAATTGCAGATGTCCAGCATGTAAATTACCCATCGTGGCTACCAAAGCGATGCTTTCTCCCGCCAATCGCCAGCGTTTAGTATGGCTGCGTAAAACAGTGACTTGTTTAATACGAGCTGGATGATGAGTAACCTGCATATCAAAAACTATGCCCTAAATCTGGAAACTGACCTTCTTTGACTTCTGCCACATAGACTTCAATTGCCTCAAGAATAGAATCCGCCTGTTGCATATAATTTTTAGTAAAGCGTGGCTGGCTTCCTAAGCTGATACCAAGCATATCGTACAATACCAGCACTTGCCCATCACAATGCAGTCCTGCGCCTATTCCGATGACTGGAATACTGAGTTGTTCACTGATTTTTTGCCCTAGCTCTGCCGGAACACACTCTATAACCAGCATCTGAGCACCCGCCTGCTCTATTTCCAAGGCTTCTGATAAAATCCTCTGCGCTTCCTTTTCTTCTTTGCCCTGCACAGCATATTTGCCTAATTGATAAATAGATTGCGGCAAGAGACCTAAGTGCGCGCAAACCGGAATACTTTGCTGCACCAAAAACTCAATAATATCGCAGCGTGCGCCTTCCAGCTTAACCATTTGCGCGCCTCCTTGCTGAATCAATCTAGCTGCATTTTTCGCTGCCTGCTGAGGAGTCGCTATGCTCATAAACGGCAAATCAGCCACAACAAATGCCCACTGCCGCCCTCGGCTGACCAGGCGCGTATGATAAAGCATATCCTGCATACTAACTGGCAAGGTGCTATCGTGGCCTTGCACCACCATACCTAAAGAATCGCCGACCAATATGACATCAATACCGGCCTGATCCATCAGTGCTGAAAAAGTCGCATCATAAGCGGTTAAGCTGCTTATCTTTTGCCCTGCCTGCTTCATTAACTGCAACTGCGAAATTGTTTTAGGCTTTACTATACTACTGTTTGAATATTGACTCATCAGGCTATTTTCTCCAGACCTGCCATAGGGCAAAGATGCACTAAATCAGCGATACTACCCTTGCCTGGCACAATTAACACAGGTGCAATTTCTTGTAAAGGGTAAACAACAAAAGCACGCTTCGCCAGGCCATAATGTGGAATACATAACGCTGGTAGGTCAATTATTTGCTCACCATAAAGCAATATATCCAGATCCAGAGTTCGTGCGCCCCAGTGCTCCTCTTTTCGCACCCGCCCTTGATCTAGCTCTATTTTTTGCAAACAGCGTAACAGCACCATAGGCGATAAACCGGTTATGATTGCCATGACTGCATTGACATAATCAGGTTGATCTTGTGGCCCCATAGGCGGACTGCGATACAAACTGGAAAAAGCCTCTTGCTGAACCTTATCAAGGTCGTTAATGGCTTCTCTTGCCGCTATTAATTGACTTTCCGGTGCAGCTAAATTACTGCCTAGGCCTATATAGGCAATGACCTTATTCATGCTTCTGCTCTACTACAGGCTTACTTTTACGCCTGCGTTTTCGTGGCTTTGTTTTATTCAATGCAGCCACCATTTTATTTTTCTCTGCGTCTGACACTGTCTGAAACTGTGTCCACCATGCAGCAAGCTGCTCATCTGCTCCACCCGTGTCGGCTCGTAACAGTAAAAAATCATAAGCCGCTCTAAATCGAGGGTGCCCCAATAAACGAAAGGCACGGGCACCATTGCGCCTATCAAACCGTGACTGTAAACTCCACACCTCACGCATAGCCACACTGATATACTTTGGCAGTGAAGTATGCTTAACCTGATTTGAGATAATGGCGCTAGCTGCTTGCTGTAATGCAACAGAATCAGACAGCCCTGTCGCCCTATTTTGCTCCGCAAGATCTTTAACAGCATCCCATAAAAACGTGGAGATTAGAAAAAAAGGCGCAATACTTTTCCCTTCTTCTATCCGTTTATCTGTATTCTCCAGTGCTTTAGCAATAAACACCTTGGGAAAACCATTTTCTTCGCTACTTAAACTTTGTTCGGCTACTGGATAAAGATGTGCAAACAGGCCATAGTGGCGCAGCATTTCAAACGTTTCTACCGCATATCCTGATAAAAATAATTTCAGTGCTTCATCATGCAGTCGAGCCGCCGGAATATTAGCCAATAATTCAGCTAACTGAAAAATCGGCTTTTCACATTCTGCATTGATTGAAAAACTTAGCTTTACTGCAAATCGCACCAGCCTTATCATTCTGACTGGATCTTCACGATAACGTGTTTCAGGATCGCCTATCAGTCGCATCATGCCCGCACGGTGATCCTCCATGCCCCCCACAAAATCGACTATAGAAAAATCTTTGATATTGTAATAAAGCGCGTTAACGGTAAAATCACGACGTACTACATCTTCTTCAATTGTCCCATAGTGATTATCATGTAATAACCGACCATCCTGATCCACTTTTCTCTTATCTGATGCTTGATCACCTGCTCCTCGAAAGGTGGCAACTTCGATAATATCACGACCAAAAAACACATGCGCTAAACGAAATCGTCTGCCGATCAGCCTGCAATTACGAAAAGTCTGTTTGACTTGCTCAGGGCTTGCATTGGTTGCCACATCAAAATCTTTTGGCTCACGCCCCAGCAACAGATCCCGGACACAACCACCGACTAAATAAGCATCATAACCCTCATTTTTTAGGCGATACAAGACCTTTAAAGCATTTTTGCTAATTTGATCACGCGAAATATTATGTTCTGAACGAGAATAAATGATAGGTTCTAATCTGCTTTTTTTCTCTATTACCGGATCTACAGCAGCACCCTCTTCGCTTTTTGCTTTATTTATTATTTTTTTAAAAAAACTTAAAATAGGTCTCTTCCTGTATTAATTACCAGCATCTTAATGCCATAGGGAAATGGTGACATCCTTATATTATTTTAGGGCTACCATTTTAACGCGGAACATAGGAATGTGAATTTTATAACTTGTGCATTTGACTTGTCTTTTTGTCCGTATTCTTTGTTGCGAAAACAGTTGCGTAGCTTGCTATGCGTCTGTTTCCGCGCCTCGAATACGAACAAAAATCCTGCGCCAAATGTACAAGTTATTTCATTCCCATTCCATATTGAAAAGTAACCGTTCAGTCCCCTCTTTATCAAGGAGGGATTTAGGGGAGGTTTTATTAGAAAAAGGCTCCTCAACTCCTATTTTACAAAGGGGGATCTGAACGGTCACTCGTTTCAGGCCTTCAATACAATGAGTATTGACAAGGCAGGCTAAAGCCACGACTTTCTCACATTGAGCGGGTATGGTTTTATATTTTTCGATTAATCTTTAATTTAAAAACAAATGGTTACACTCATTTCAGTAGATTTCAATGACTTATATGGAATCATTTAAAATCAATATGTTACATTCAGTCAAAAATACCAGATTTCTAATATTATATTTTATTATTTATACTGCTTTCCATAACACTCTAATTATTAATGTGTTTTTAATATAAAAAACAGAAAATAAACCCGCTCAATGTAAGGACTTTGTGGATTCTTTATTACATAAACATAAATTATATAGTAGAATCACATATAAAAATAAATATATTGAATTTAACCTTCACTCAACCTTCACATTTAGGCAAATGCCTATTAGCAACCCGGGGGAACAAAAATGCTTAAAACACTTTTCAGCACTCTATTAGATAATCCTTTTATCGCAAGTATTGCTATATCTGACTTTTTGATCTTGCTTTTTCATAAGCCGCCTTTTATATTTGCATTCGGCATGTTTGCTATCTTAATTGCTTACTGCCTGTTCTTAGGCCAAAAACTAGCCATTTTTAAACTTTAATTGGCTATCAAGCATTCTGTAGAACCTGGCTTATCTGCCCCCCCTGCAAAGCCAGGTTTTTTTCGTTATATTGCAGCTATTTTTTATGACCTGATATTAGTGGTTGCACTGTTCTTTGTAGCAACAGCAGTCATTCTGCCGTTAAATCAAGGCGAAGCGATAAAATCACCTTTTTTATATCCTTTATATTTATTCTTTGTCAGCTTTATATTTTATGGCTGGTTCTGGACACATGGGGGACAAACTCTAGGTCTTCGTGCCTGGAAACTACGTCTGGTTAACGACAGTCAGGAACAAGCAGAGATAAACTGGAAACAGGCTTTGATACGCTATTTAACAGCATTTCTCTCCTGGGCTCTACTTGGCTTAGGGATTGTATGGCGCATATGGCAAAAGGATAATAGGACCTGGCAGGATTTAAGCTCTAAGTCTTTTATTACTCATTTTGATCCTAAGGAACGTGCATGACACACTTGGGGAGCTGGAAATAAATAATCGTCCAGTATTGGGCAGGATTTTTGTTCATATTCAAGGTGTAGTAATCGGCGCATAGCAAGCTACGTAACGGTTACTACAACGCAGAAGACGGACAAAAATCCTGCCCAATATTGGACGATTATTTATTTCCAGCTCCCTTAGCGTAACCGACTAATCGCGTAAAAGGCTCCCATCAACACCAGACTACTTGGTAATACCGCAACAAACAATGGGTTTAAACCATACACAATCCCCATTTGCCCTACTGTATTATCAATAATATTAAAACTCATCCCGATCAGTATACCCGCCATCATTCTGGGACCCAGCGCAATGCCACGCCCAACACCGACCACAAAAGGCGCAGCAACTAGCAACATCACCAAAGTAACAAAGGGATTAATCAGCCTTGCCCAAAAAGCAAGCTCATACTTAGCAGAGTCTTGTTTATTTTCCTGTAAAAACTCAATATATTTTGATAAATCAACCAACGACAGATTTTCTGGATCAACGACCACAACATCCACAACATCTGGGTCAATAACCGAATGCCAGATTATTGCATTTGCCCATTTTTTGAGCACTTGTTCAGGTAAAATCTCGGATATTCTCACTCGCTCAAATTGCCACCGGTCTTCATCCAGATAACGTCCACTCTTTGCATACAACATTTTCTGCAAATGCCGCTTATCATCTAGTTCATAAATGTATACTTCTGCAATATTACCCTCGGTAAAAATATCTTTAACATGGATAAACTGATTACCATCTCGCAGCCAAAGACCATGCCTTGTCATAGCTGCAGGCCTTTGTGTTTTGGCAACACTTTTTAATACCTTAGCTTTCTTCTCTGCATCAGGCCCGATAAATTCACCAATAACAAATGAGAATACCACCAGAATCATTCCAGCAATCATCACTGAGCGAATAATCCCAAATACCGACACCCCAGACACCCGCATTGCCATTAACTCTCGATGGTTAGCCATACCACCCAAGACAAAAAGACTACCTAATAAAGCCG
The DNA here is from genome assembly GCA_964560255.1 of uncultured Methylomonas sp. GTDB lineage: Bacteria > Pseudomonadota > Gammaproteobacteria > Methylococcales > Methylomonadaceae > Methyloprofundus. Next base: position 6,239 of record CAZLLL010000035.1, on the reverse strand, counting down.
CAGAAGGCATTAGCTCATACACATAGCGAGGAGCTAACAAACCTATGTACATCAAAATATGTTTTAAATCATAATCTCCTACCCCTCTAGAACCCAGCTCATCTTTTAAGGTAAAAAGATTAAAGAGCGCATACAGTAATAACAACGCAAGCAAGGTGCCCTTTAAAACCTCTTTGATAATATAGCGATCCAGTGCATTCATGATACTTGCCCTCTAAGCCTCATAATTACCCAGCCTAGCCCATACAATCTCAGTAGTAAAAATACGATTAAAGCGCAAGCAAAGAGATAAACACCCCAAAAACCGAGCCAGACAGAAATTTCACCTTTGACCATCCAGCTACCACTCACTTTCTCAAAATTAGCAAAACTAAAGTAAATCAGAAAAGCAGCAATCAGATTTCCATAAACACCACTACGCGGGCTGACTTGCGCCAACGGGACTGCCATAATAGTTAATACCAGTATACTTAAGGGTACTGATAAACGATGATGCAACTCCCTTAGTTCATTTAGATTTTTTGTTTTGAGTAATTGTTCGGTCGCAATACCTTCTATGCTATTAGGCATTATTTCGTCATTATCTTCCAGACGCATACCATACTGGCTAAAGCTCTCAAAAACAAAATCCGCCTCCCCCACCACACCCTGCACACGCTCACCATTCTTAAAAACAATAAATAAGTCACTTTTAATCTGCCGTATTTCAGCCTGTTCAGCGGTCAATATTCCAATTTCATGACCATGCTTAGTTTGCACAAAAATCTCATGCATAACATTGTCATCCGTGATTTTCTCGACATAAAAAATTAAATTCCCATGATTATATTCACTGAATTTACCTTCACCTATGGCACGCACACCGACATTCTGTTTTTGTTCATGAATGACTTGTTCTACTTGCTTTGCAGCCCACGGCGAAAGGTATAAAGACATCCAGGATGCCAGCAATGCAACGGGAATAATCGCTTTAAAAACCGCAAGATAAAGCCGCCCTGCCCCTACGCCTGCGGATGCGAACGCTGACATTTCCTGATCTCTGTACATACGCCCTAAAACCATTAGCACACTGACAAAAATAGCAGGCACTATAAACGTCGCACTCGCTAATATAATTTTCAGACCTAAAATGCGGACTATTGCTTCGGTAGAGATGAGCCCATCAACAGCCATTTTTAGTATCTTAATAAAATTTCGACTGACAATAATAAGTACTAAAACAGTCAATACCGAAAAAATAGTTTTCAGCAAATCGTTTATTATCATACGATCCAAAACGGATAAAAATCGAAAATTATGCATTAGTTCTCTCTTGATTTTGTAATCGCATATTAATACCTTCAGCAGTATAATTTAGATTGTGGGAGGAGGAGTCAAAATGAAACAACTTATACTGCAATTAACATTGAGAAATTTTTTTCATCAGAAAGAAAGTGGGCAAAAAGACCTGCATGGCGGGGGCGTATTTGTTGCTATTTATCTTAAGGTATGAATCCCAGTCTAAGGAACGTGCACGACACAGTTGAGCAACTGACGTGTCTTTTTGTCCGTCTTCGGTGTTGCACAAACAGTTACGTAGCTCGCTAGAGCTAAGTTTGTGTGCCTTGAAGACGAACAAAAATCCTGCCTCAGTTGCTCAACTGTGTCATGCCCATTTCTAAGCGATAACTTTGCAACAAGAGCTGGCATAATGGCGACCCATTTTAAAATGGGACAAGCGGTTTAAAACATTATTCAGGCGTGCAATCGCTTTAGCTATTGCTGTTTTGACAATAGCGAAAGCATGTCACTCCTGCTATATGTTCCCTCTCTGGGAACCGGAATAATCAATTTTTTTAACAAATATTAGTATCCTGTTTAAATTCCTTGGTAAACTGGCCTTTGGAAAAACATGTGTCCTTGTATATCAATATGTTATATTTTTAGAATTTAAGTTTTGCAGGGAATTTAAATAGGATACAAATATTATAACTTACTACACTCTGTACAGTACGATAGATACCTACAAAAAAGCCGCAACTTACTAACATAAGCGACGGCTTTTGAATGAAATGTGTGCTGTTTATCAATACCTTCGCCAAAGTGAAAATATTTTCATTTTGTCAAATTCATCAACATGTAATCTATTGATTTACATAGATCAAAAATTGATGTTTTTGGCATAAATCAAAATTGGCGAAGGTATTGGTTTATAGGGGGTTAGTTCTTATTTCGGTCATTTTAGCTAAAATTATTTTTTAGAACTGATTAAAATTTGTAAGAGTCCCTACTTTTGCGAAAGCTCATTTTGGGCATCCCAGCCCAAGTTCGCGGCAAAAGCTTAACGGGACTAATTATAATCTTCGATGCCCCGATTCGTCCTGCGTCCATCACGATTTCGTACAACCTAGCTGCGCGGGTTGCACTCATCATGATTACCTCAATGACTCTACGGCAACTAAAGCTGTTACTAAATCCTCTTCGCCATTCGCTAGCGCTCATACTACGAGTATTCATCCACAGCGTTGCCTATCGCGGACTAAAAATCATCACTTCGCTGGCGCTCCGTTTCCAAGATTTTCAGCGGATGTAAAACAAATCCTTAAATGGTTTCATGAATATTTTTTTCATAAAAGTGGCCGAAGTTAGAACCAAGCCCGTTTATAGTTTAGCCAGAACCTTCGCCACTGTTTCACCCATAGCCGAAGGTGTCGGCGCAATCATGATGCCTAATGCCTGTAACATCGCAACTTTTTCTGCCGCACTTTCACCTACAGAAGAAATAATCGCCCCCGCATGTCCCATACGGCGACCTTTTGGAGCCGTTAATCCCGCAATATAAGCAATTACAGGCTTATGCATATGTTCTTTGGCAAACAAGCCAGCATCCACTTCCTGTGAGCCACCAATTTCACCAATCATCAGCACTACTTTGGTATCATCATCTTGTTCAAATTTCTCAAAGATGTCCTGGTGTGAACTTCCATTAATGGGATCCCCGCCTATACCTACGGAGGTTGAAATGCCAATACCCAACCCTTTCAGCTGATCCGCCGCTTCATATCCCAAGGTGCCTGAACGCCCCACAATACCCACAACACCCTGTTGATAAATATGCCCAGGCATAATACCCAGCATAGCCTGTCCGGGGCTAATCGTGCCTGCACAGTTTGGCCCAGTCAGAATCATGCGTTCTTCTATGGGAAATTTACGCAAGTATTGCTTTACTTTCATCATGTCCTGCGTTGGAATACCATCGGTAATGGCAACGCAATATTTAATACCTGCATCAGCGGCTTCCATAATAGAATCAGCTGCAAATGCGGGAGGAACAAAGATAATACTGGCTTCGGCTCCCACTTGCTCTACAGATTCTTTCACAGTATTAAATACCGGACGATCCAGATGCGTTTGCCCTCCTTTACCTGGCGTGATTCCACCGACAACATTAGAGCCATAATTAATCATATCTTGTGCATGGAAACTACCAATTTTTCCGGTAAACCCCTGCACAACCATGCATGTTTCTTTATTGATTAAAATCGCCATTATGCCGCTCCTTCTTTCGCTACTTGCTCATTACGTGCCTGAACTGCTTTTTCAGCTGCTTCCGCCAAGGTTGTTGCGGTAATAATAGGTAGCCCGCTTTCAGCAATGATTTTACGCCCCTCATCAACATGAGTCCCTGATAAGCGTACCACCAAAGGAATCTGCATATCAATTTTTTTATACGCGTGGACGACACCTTCTGCAATCCAGTCACAACGGTTAATTCCCGCAAAGATATTAACCAGCATGGCTTTAATACCCTTATCTGCGAGCACCAGGCGAAACGCTTTTTCAGTACGCTCAGGTGAAGCCCCTCCGCCCACATCTAAAAAGTTTGCAGGTTCTCCCCCTGCAAGCTGGATCATATCCATAGTCGCCATCGCCAGGCCTGCACCATTAATCATACAGCCAATATCTCCATCTAGCCCTACGTAACTTAAACCACGGTCAGCTGCTGCCATTTCACGCGTATCTTCCTGGGTTTTATCGCGTAATTCTGATACTTTTTGACGACGAAATAATGCGTTATCATCAAAACCCATTTTCGCATCTAAGGCAACTAATTTACCTGTTTTAGTGACCACTAGCGGATTAATTTCCAGCATATTAGCATCCAGCTCACGCATGGCACGGTAACAACCCGTTATAATTTTAACCGCATGACTGATTTGCGAAGCATCCAGACCTAATGCAAAAGCCATTTTACGTGCCTGAAAATCTAATAAACCAACGGCAGGGTCAATATGAATTTTATGGATTGCATCTGGGTTATTGATCGCCAGATCCTCTATTTCCATGCCTCCCTGGGCCGACCCTACCATAACAATACGCTCATGAGCACGATCGACCAAAAAACTAAAATACAGCTCTTTCTCTATATCGGATCCTGCTTCTATATATAAGCGCGAGCATACTTTGCCAGCAGGACCGGTTTGGTGAGTAATCAATCGTCTACCCAACATATTATCTGCTGCGGCTTCTACCTCTTCATGAGTAAAACAGATCTTGACACCGCCTGCCTTACCCCGTGCACCGGAATGAATTTGTGCTTTGACTGCCCAGACATGACCACCAATTTCTCGTGCACGCTGTACCGCATCTTCTGGACTATAGGCTAATCCACCTTCGGCAATTTTAACACCGTAACCGGCTAAAATTTCTTTCGCTTGATACTCATGAATATCCATGGCACCTCCTTTTAAACTGACTAAAAATATCAAGAAAAAAGGCCGCAAAAGCGACCTTTATTTCCAACAATGATTTATTCTAAGCTTTTGCAGCAATGGCTGCTGCCATATTCACTACATTATTGGCCATTTTTTCAGAAGCCGCATCAATTAAACGTCCATCTAATGCTGCTGCTCCTTTACCTTGTGCAGCGGCGGCTTTTAGTGCTTCTAAAATGCGCTTTGCTTTATCAACTTCTGACGCAGGCGGTGTAAACACCTCATTGGCTAATCCAATTTGTGATGGGTGAATAGCCCATTTTCCTTCACAGCCTAAAGCAGCGGCTCTTCTTGCCGCATCTTTATAGCCTTCGGGATCTTTAAAATCACCAAAAGGCCCGTCAATGGCTCGCAAGCCATAGGCACGGCAGGCAACTGTCATACGACTAATCGCAAAATGCCATTGATCCCCTGGGTAATCAGGATTTAAGCCACCAATATTCGTTGTTCTGGCACGATTACTTGCAGCATAATCAGCAACACCAAAATGTAAAGCTTCTAAGCGCCCTCCGATAGCCCCCTGCCTGGCAATATCTTCAACATTGGCCATCCCTAATGCCGTTTCAATCAAGCATTCAATGCCAATTTTTTTAGTCATGCCCTGCTGCATTTCTAGCTGGTTCAGCATACACTCAACCATATACACATCACTATAAACACCGACTTTAGGAATCAAAATGGTATCTATTTTTTCGCCACATTGTTCAACTAGGTCAACAACATCACGCACCATATACTGTGTATCCAAACCATTAATGCGTATCGAAACGGTAATGCCATGCCCAGTCCAATCCAGCTCATTGATGGCTTTAATTACATTTTTGCGCGCCTGCAACTTATCATCTGGTGCAACCGCATCTTCAAGGTCAAGAAAAATAACATCCACGCCACTGTTTAATGCTTTTTCAAACATTTCCGGACTTGAACCTGGAACAGCTAATTCACAACGCTGTACGCGTTGCGCATTCGCCTCATATAAGGTATGACTCATTGTATATCGCTTCCTACTTCTGAAAAATAATATTTTTAAGGGTACTAGGGAATGTTGTCGTGTACATTTGACGCAAGATTTTTGTTCGTCTTAGAGACCCGTAAACTTAGCTATAGCAAAGCTACATACCGGTTTACGCAACAAATGAAGACGGACAAAAACACCAGTCAAATGCGCAAGTTATATTGTCACATTCCTTAAGTACTAGCATAGACTATCCTAGTCTAAATAAAACAACCGATAATTTTACCGCGTAGCTAAATAATGTCAATAAATCAGACTATTAAAAATCATTCCGGCTAAATCTTTGGTGGTGTGTTCTATTGACTGTGCATAATAAGGATAATATATAACTCATTGTTTAATAATCCAATAATTATTGCGTTAACGGGTATTTTTTGATAGTAACTTCCATTAACAGCTAATAGACGACACCACCAAATCTTTAGGATATATCACAAGATCGCATTCCATATACCGGCTACCTATTTAAA